>CAZCVS010000235.1:0-5556 GCA_964501845.1 uncultured Iamiaceae bacterium | reverse complement strand
CCGGTGCCGGTGCCGCCGCCCTTGCCGGCGGTGATGAAGACCATGTCGGCCCCCTGGAGGACCTCTTCGATCTCCTGGCGGTGCTCCTCGGCGGCGAGGCGGCCGACCTCCGGGTCGCTGCCGGCGCCGAGGCCGCGGGTGAGCTCCCGGCCGATGTCGAGCTTGATGTCCGCGTCGGACATCAGCAGGGCCTGGGCGTCGGTGTTGACGGCGATGAACTCGACGCCCTTGAGCCCAGCGTCGATCATCCGGTTGACGGCGTTGACGCCGCCGCCCCCGACCCCGACGACCTTGATCACCGCGAGATAGTTCTGTGGATTTCCGGCCATGACTTCTACCTCCACGCAGGGTGGTTGGAAGGGGAACCCTCAACGGTGACTGGAGGGAGGGGTGAACCTTGATGAACGGTTGACATTAGTACCCAATCATTGCGGGTCAGCAGGGCTGAACGGGGGGATGCTGTCACGATCGGGTCACCGTGGCGGCTCGCGGGACGCTGACGTCGATGGTGGCGATCGTGGCCCGGTCGGCCTGCTCGAGCAGGACACCGAGCGCATCGGCCTTGGCGGTGGGTTGGCTGCGGTCCCCCCAGCGGACCTCGATGTCGTCGGTGAGGGTCAACCGGATGCCCGACGGCGTGGCGCTGGCGCCAGCCACCTCGGCACGGAGCGGGGCCGGAAGCTCGGCCACCGTGGCGACGATCCACCGCTGGGTGGCAGGCAGCCGGTCTCCGACGGTGACGGGCTCGCCGCTCAACACGGGCAGGTCGTCACCGGTGGCCGTGGCCAGCGCCCGACCCTCGCGATCGACCTGGACGGCGTCGGCGCCGACACCCACGACGGCGACCGGGGTGCGCTTCACCAGCGCGATGTCGATGGTGCCGGGCCACGAGCGCGACACCGATGCCTGCTCGACCCACGGGATCGCCTCGAGGCGCCGGGAGACGGCGGGGGCGTCGAGCGACACCATCGGCGACCCGAGCGCGATGCCCGACGCCTCGGCGGCTGCGTCCTGCTCGGCCTGCGAGGCGCCGCGGACCTCGATGCGGTCGACGTCGAGGACGGGCGACTGCACGAGGGCGAAGGCTCCGACCAGCACGACGATGACCGCGGCCGCGGCGAGGACCCAGCGGAGCCGGCGGCGGCCGTTGCCGCGGGCGACCTCGATGCGCCGGGCCTGGAGCCGGGGATCGACCAGCGACGGGCTCTTGGGGCGCTTGGCCGGCTTGGCCGACTTGGCTGGCTTCGGCGACTTGGCGCGCTGGCGGAACACGGTGTCGGTGCTCACGGGCCCAGCTCCGGCATGGGGTCGAAGCCGACCAGGCAGGTCTCCGGGTGCAGGGCGACGCCCGTACGCTCGTGGACCCGGCGGCGGACCTCGACCATCAGGTCCCAGATGTCCTGGGCGCGGCCGCCCTCGTCGGACTGGATGAAGTTGGCGTGCTTCGGCGACACCTCGGCGGTCCCGACCCGCAGGCCCTTGCACCCGGCCTCGTCGATCAGCCGCCCGGCGGACGTGCCCGGCGGATTGGTGAACACCGACCCCGCGTTGCGGCCACCCGGCTGGTGGTCCCGACGCCACTGGGTCTTCTCCTTGATGGTGGCCCGCGCCACCTCCGGATCGGCGGGCGCCAGCTCCAACTCGGCCCAGACGACGACCTGGGCCGGCCGGATCGACGAGCTGCGGTACCCCAGGGAGAGCTCCGGTGCCGACACGACTCCATCCTCGCCTGATGCCAGGTCCACGACGCGGACCCTCGTCAGGGAGTCGGCCAGGTCCGCGTCGGGCACGCCGGCGTTCATGCGCACCGCCCCGCCGATCGAGCCGGGCACGCCGGCGGCCCACTCGAAGCCGGTCAGCCCCGCACCTGCCGTCTGACGGGCCACCACCGGCAGCTTGGCGCGCGCTCCGGCGCGGACCCGGGTGCCGTCGATGGCGATGTCGGCGAACGCCGGACCCAAGACGACCACGAGCCCGTCGAAACCGGCGTCGCACACGAGCAGGTTGGAGCCGAGGCCGACGACCAGGACCGGGATCTGCGCCTCGCTGCCGGCGACCGCCCGGGCCACCCCCGCCAGCTCGTCCTCGTCACGCACGGTGATGGCGAGCGCGGCGGGACCGCCGGCGCCGTAGGTGGTGAGCGGGCCCGTGGGCACGGCGCTCCGGACCGACGCGGGGAGCCGCGCCGCGAGATCGTCGACGGCCCCGGCGGGGAGGTTCACGAGCCGGGCTCCGCCGCCTGGGCGACGAGACGCCGGCCGAGGCCCGACACATCGCCCGCTCCCACGGTCAGGCACAGGTCGCCGGGTCGCAGGGTGCGCTCGAGCCAGCCCGCGGCGTCGTCGAGGGTCGGGACCCATGCCACCTCGGCCCACGGGCGCACGTCGAGCACGGCTTCCACGAGCGACCGCCCGGAGACATCCGGCAGGGGGTCCTCGCCGGCCCCGTAGATCTCGGTGATGGCGATCACATCCGCGAGGGCCAGCGCCGCCCCGAAGTCGCCGAGCAGGTCGCGGGTGCGGGTGTAGCGGTGCGGCTGGAACACCGCGACGACGCGGGACCAGCCCGCCTCTTGCGCCGACGCCAGCAGGGCCCGGACCTTGCCGGGGTTGTGGGCGTAGTCGTCGACGAACGTGGCGCCGAGCGCGTCGCCCAGGACCTCGAAGCGACGGGCGACCCCGCGGTACGCGCCGATGGCCTCCACCGCCCGGGCTGGCTCGACGCCCAGCTCCAGCGCGACGACGATGGCCACCGCGGCGTTGCGGGCATGGTGCCGTCCCGGGGTGCCGACCCGGACCGGGCCCAGCTCCTCGGTCCCCCGGCGCAGCCCGAAGGTGGTGTGGAGCCGCTCGACCTCGACCGAGTGGACCTGGACGTCCGCCTCGGGGCCTTCGCCCACGGTCAACGCCCCGACCGCCCGGGCGACCCGCAGGGCGCGCGGGTCGGTCACCTGCTCGCCGCGGGGGTCGTCGATGCCCACGACCCCGACGCGGGCGTCGGCGAGGAAGCGGAGGAAGGCGGCTTCGATGGCGGCGATGTCGTGCCAGTAGTCGAGGTGGTCCTCGTCGATGTTGGTGACGACGGCGATGTCTGCGCCCAATCGCAGGAAGGTGCCGTCGCTCTCGTCGGCCTCGACCACGAACGCCCGGTCCGCCCGGTCCGACCAGTGCGCCGCCCGGCCGAGGCCGAGGGGCGTGGCACCGACGAGGTACGAAGGGTCGGTCCCTTCGCCGTCGAGCAGGGTGGCCAGCATCCCGGTGGTGCTGGTCTTGCCGTGGGTCCCCGACACGGCCACGGTGGGGCGGGCGGCGCAGATGAGGGCGAGGATGCCGGCGCGGTCGAGCACCGCGGCGCCGGCCTCGGTGGCAGCTGCGAGGTCGCGCTCGGTGGGAGGGAACGCCGTCGAGTGGGCGACGATCGTCGCACCGTGGCGGTGGGCGGCCGCGAACAGCTCCCCGGGTGCGACCACCTCGGGCGCGACCCCCGCGGCAGCGAGCGCAGGCCACACCGAGGTCTCGTTGACGTCGGACCCGGTGACCCGGTGGCCCATGGCCGCCAGGATGATCCCGATGGCGCTGATGCCGGCGCCGCCGACCCCGACGAGGTGGACGGCGCGGGGCGCGGCCAGGTCGGGCGCCGGCCCCTCAGCCACGAGCGGACTGCTCCACGACCGCGGCAACCTGCTCCGCAGCGTCGACCGTGGCGCCGCCCCGCATGGCGGCGGCCATGGCAGCGAGCCGGGTGGGATCGGCGAGCAGCGCGCTGAGCTCCGCTTCGAGCCGGTCGGTGTCGAGCTCCGCATCGGGCACGACGACCGCGCCGCCGAGGGCGACCACCGCTTGGGCGTTGGCCATCTGGTGGTCCCGCGTGGCGATGGGCAGCGGGACGAGGACGGCTGGGAGCCCGGCGGCCATCAGCTCGAACACCGAGCCACCCGAGCGGGTGACGGCCACATCGCTGGCGTCGAGCAGCAGGTGCATGCGGTCCTCGTAGGCCACGAGCTGGTAGCCGATCCCCTCGGCGGGAAGGTCCGGTGCCGTGTCGCTGGCGTCGGAGAAGCCGTTGCGCCCGACCACGTGCCGGATGGCGAGATCGGACCGATCGGCCCAGCGGACCACCAGCCCCTGCACCGCATCGTTGATGCGACGGGAGCCGAGCGAGCCGGCGAACACGCCGATCACCGTGCGGTCGGCGGGCAGGCCGAGCGCGGCCCGGGCGGCCGCCGGATCGGGGTGCTCGGCCATGGCGCGGATCTCCGGACGCAGCGGGTTGCCGGTCACGGTGGCGTGGGGCAGGTCGGTGCCGGCGAACGACACGGCCGAAGCGGTGGCGAAGCGGCGCAGGGCGCGGTTGACCGCGCCCGCCTTCTTGTTCTGCTCGATCAGCACCAGGGGCACGCGGCACAGCACCGCGCCCACGCCGCAGGCGAAGCTGGCGTAGCCCCCGAGGACCACGACCACGGCGGGCTTGCGCCGCCGCACGATCCCGATGCCACGGAAGAGGGCCTTGAACAGGTCGATGACCGCAGCCACGTTGGCGACCGACAGCTTGCGCTGGATCCCGCGGCCCGGGAGGACATCGACGGTGAAGCCGGCGGCGGGCACCAGTTCTTGCTCGGGGCCCCGCTCGGCGCCGACGAAGTGGATCGTGGCGGGGTCGTGGTCCCGTGCGACGAGCGCTCGGGCCACGGACAGTCCGGGCAGGAGGTGCCCGGCGGTGCCGCCCCCCGCGATGAGGGCCCAGGTCGGCTCGCTCATGAGCGCGAGGCGCGCCGGCCAGACCGCGGCAGGTGCTCGGCGGGGTGGCGGGCGATGTTGAGGAGCATGCCGATCGCGGCGAGGTTGATCATGAGGGACGAGCCGCCGAAGGAGATGAACGGGAGCGGCACTCCCGTGATGGGCATGATGCCGATGACCGCGCCGATGTTCATGAACGCCTGGATCGAGAGCCACGCCGTGATCCCGCTGGCCACGAGCATCGAGAAGCGGTCCTTGGCCCGGGCCGCGATCCATGCGCCGGTGCAGGTGATCCCGAAGAAGAGCAGCACGACGGACATGGCCCCGACGATCCCGAACTCCTCGCCGATGACGGCGAAGATGAAGTCGGTGTGGGCGAAGGGCAAGAAGCCCCACTTGGCCGTCGAGCGACCGAGGCCGCGGCCGAGCAGGCCGCCGTTGGCGATGCCGACCAGCGACTGGACGTTCTGCATGCCGCTGCCGGTGCGGGTGGCCCACGGGTCCAAGAAGGTGAAGAACCGGACCCGGCGGAACGGGGTGGCGAACACGAAGGCCGCGGCGACGACGGCGCCGCCCAGCGCCGTGAGGCTGAGCCCGAAGATCGGCACGCCCGCCACCAGCAGCATCGTCAGCACCATGAAGGCGATGATGATCGTGGTGCCCAGGTTGGGCTGGGCCATGATCAGCGCCGCCACCAGACCGAGGTAGGCCACGACCGGGGCGAGGCACCAGCGCCAGTCGGCGATCTTGTCGGAACGCCGGTCGAGCAGGTCGGCCACGAAGAGCAGCAGGGCGAACTTGGCGAACTCGGACGGCTGGA
>CAZCVS010000234.1:0-5589 GCA_964501845.1 uncultured Iamiaceae bacterium | reverse complement strand
TCGAGCCCGACGAGGAGGGGACGCTGCGACGGATCCGCAGCGAGGACCCCCCGACCGACGCCGCTCGGGCGTTCGCCTCGGTGCTCGAAGCGCGTGGGGTCCAGGTCGGGGGAGCGCCGGAGGCCGGGACCCGGCCGCCGTCGGCCTCGGTCCTGGCGTCGATCGACTCGCCTCCGTTCGTCGATGTCATGGGCGACATGCTGATGCGCAGCGACAACCAGAGCGCTGAGATGATCGTCAAGGAGCTCGGCGTGGCGAGCGGGGCCGAGGGGAGCACCGAGGCCGGCGCGCTGGCGGTCGCGGCGTGGGCATCGGCCCAGCAGCTTGCCCCGGCCGGGTCTGCCGTGGTCGACGGCTCCGGCCTCGACCCGACGAACCAGGTCACCTGCGACGAGCTGGTCGCCGTGCTCGATGAGTCGGGCGGCATCGACGGCACGCTCGGCCGCCACCTGCCCGTGGCCGGCGAGACGGGGACCCTCGCCGGCCGGTTCCGGGACACGAGCGCCGAGGGCGTGCTGCGGGGGAAGACCGGGAGCCTCAACGGGGTCCGCTCCCTCGCCGGCTTCGTGGAGCTGCCCGAGGGCGGCACCGCCACCTTCGCCTACATCGCGAACGGCGACCAGGAAGACCGCGACCCGATCCGCGCCCAGGCCTTCCTCGGCGAGATCCTCGCCACCTACCTGCCGCCGTGCCCAGCGGGAGCGGCCCCGCCGGTCCCGCTGGTGGACGCCGTCGCGGTGGCCCAGGTCGGCGCCCTCGCTGCCGCGCCGGCCGCGGGCGCCCTCCCCGGGGTGGTCGCCTCGTACGCGGTCATCGATGCCCGCGCTGAGGACCTGCTCGACCGGTGCTCGGTCGAAGCGGACGCCGACGTGGTTGTGTCCGCCTGGTGACGGGCACCGGGTGACCAGCAGGTTCTTGCGCCTCTCTACGGTTCCAAGTAGGAAGGTCCAGCCCGACGCCAGGAGACGATGTGGCAGCAGCAGGTCCAACGCCAGGTGAGCACGACGGGGTGCGCGAGGTCGCCAACGACCTGTGGCTCCTGATCCGCGACTACGCCAAGCAGGAGACGCTCGATCCGCTCCTGATGCTCAAGCGCTTCTTGACGTTCGGGTTCGCCGGATCGGTCGCCCTCTGCCTGGGGTTCGGCTTCGGGGCGCTCGCCATCATCCGGGCGCTGCAGACCGAGACCGGCGATCACCTCGCGGGAAACTTGAACTGGATCCCGTACCTGGTCGGACTGCTCTTCACCGCCGCCGCGGCCGGGCTCGCCGTGTGGTTCATCAAGCGACCGTTCCGCCACGAGGAGGCCCCGGCATGACCGACGTCCAGCACAAGATCACCCGCGATGACATCGAGGCCAAGTTCCGCACGCTGACCGGCGATGTCGACGAGATCGCCGACGATGCCCGCACCACCGCGGTCACGGTCGGCGCCGTCGTGGCGGCCGCGGTGGTCATCGGCGTGTTCCTGTTCGGCCGGAGTCGAGGCCGCCGCAAGACCACGATGATCGAGGTCCGGCGCTTCTGATGGCCGGGGTGAAGAAGGTCCGCCACGCCCCGTCCGGCCAGTCGGGCGTCCTGCGCCGCGTCGAGACCTATGGCATCCGCGCCGGCCGGGGCGGGAGCAAGACCTGGCTGTACGTCGGCACCGGTCTCTGGACCCTCCGCACCATCCGGCGCCTGGCCGAGCGCAGCGAGGAGATCCTCATCTCCGAGCCGCTGCGCCCCGGCGAACGGCTGATCATCGCCAACAACCGGCCCACCCTCGAGACCGCTCCGGCGAAGGCCCCCGCACCCAGGGGCCGCCGAGCCCGCAAGGCGCAGCGCAAGGCCGAGGCCGCCGCGGCCAAGGAGCAGGCCAAGCGCGATCAGAAGGCGGCCAAGGCCGACGCCAAGCTGCAGGCCAAGGTGGCTCGCAAGGAGGCCAAGCGGCCCAAGAAGGTCGAGCCCGTCGAGACCGTCGTCGCCGACTGACGATCGCACTTCCGCGGCACGCCCCGGGCGCGCCAGGATGGCTCCCGTGAAGGTCCACCTCCGCAACCCCTCGCGCACGCTCGACGTGCCCGGCCCGGTCAGCATCGTCGCGCTCCTCCAGCGCCTCGAGCTCAACCGCGAGACCGTGCTCGTCATCCGCAGCGGCACGCTGGTGCCCGGCGACGCCATCCTCGACGACGCCGACGAGGTCGAGATCCGTCCGGTGATCTCGGGGGGCGCAGCGTGAAGTGCCGGGTCTGCCGAGAACCGGCGGTCATCGACATCCGGCGTCACAACGCCAACTTCTGCTCGGACCACTTCCTCCGCCTCTGCCGCGACCAGGTCGCCAAGGCCATCAAGGACTTCGCCATGGTGAAGCCGGGGGACCGGCTCCTCGTCGCCGTGTCCGGCGGCAAGGACAGCCTGGCGGTCTGGGACATCCTCCGCGAGCTCGGCTACGAGGCCGACGGCCTCTACATCGGGCTGGGCATCGGCAGCTACAGCGACGAGTCCGGCCGCACCACCAGGGCGTTCGCCGAGCAGCGGGGGTGGCCGCTCCAGGTCATCGACCTGCGCGAGGACTTCGACTACGACGTGCCCACGGCCGCCAAGGTCACCAAGCGCGTCCCGTGCTCGGCGTGCGGCCTCTCCAAGCGGCACCTGTTCGACCAGGCGGCGGTCGACGGCGGCTACGACGCCGTCGTCACCGGGCACAACCTCGACGACGAGGCTGCGGTCCTGTTCGGCAACACGCTGCGCTGGCAGACCGAGTACCTGGCCCGCCAGCTGCCCGTGCTGCCCGCCCGCAACGGCTTCCCCCGGAAGGTGAAGCCGCTCGTCCGCCTGGGGGAGCGCGAGATGGCGGCCTACTGCGTCCTGCGGGGCATCGACTACATCGTCGAGGAGTGCCCGATGGCCGCCGGCAACAAGCACCTCGGCTACAAGGACGCCCTCAACACCATCGAGGCGCAGTCGCCCGGGAGCAAGCAGGCGTTCTACTTCGGCTTCCTCGACCGCGCCGTCGAGCGCTTCGCCGACGGGACGGCCGACGCATCCGACGACGCGAGCCTCGGCACCTGCCGCTCTTGCGGCTCACCGTCCAGTGGCGAGATCTGCGCCTTCTGCGTGCTCGTCGAGCGCAGCGCCGGCGCCCAGCCTGTGGTCCTCACCGTGAAGGGGTCCTCGTGACCGAACCCGTCCTGCCCGACCGATCCCTGCGCGCCGGCGAGCGGGTGCTCCTCATCGACCGCAAGAAGCGCCGGTACCTGGTGACGCTCGAAGCCGATGGCGAGTTCCACACCCACTCCGGCTTCATCGAGCACAACGCCATCATCGGTCAGGGTGAGGGAGCGGCCCTGCGCTCGACCCGAGGCGCCACGTTCTCGGTGTTCCGGCCCACGCTGTCGGACTTCGTCCTCAAGATGCCCCGGGGGGCCCAGGTCATCTACCCGAAGGACCTCGGCGCCATCCTCATGCAGGCCGACATCTTCCCCGGGGCCCGCGTGGTCGAGTCCGGCGTCGGGTCCGGTGCGCTGTCGATGACGCTGCTGCGGGCTGGCGCCGTCGTCACCGGCTACGAGATCCGGGAGGACTTCGCTGCTCGGGCCCGCAAGAACGTCGAGGCCTACTGCACGCCCGAGATGATGGAGAACTACTCGGTCGAGGTGCGGGATTGCTACGAGGGCATCGACGAGCTCTCCTTCGACCGCATCATCCTCGACCTGCCCGAGCCGTGGCAGGTGGTGCCCCACGCCGAGAAGGCCCTGCGCCCCGGTGGCATCCTCGTCGCCTACACGCCCGCCATCACGCAGGCGGTGCAGCTGCGCGAGCGCCTGGTCGACAGCGGCTTCGAGCTGGCCGAGACGATGGAGGTCCTCCACCGGGGCTGGAACATCGACGGCATGTCCGTGCGCCCCGACCACCGCATGGTCGCCCACACCGGCTTCCTCACCAACGCCCGCCTCCTCCCCAGCGCGTAGCGGGCCCGGACGCGACGAAGGGGCCCGCTCGGGGCCCCTTCGGTCAGATCATGTGCGCCCGGCGCGGAAGGTCAGAGCTCGATGAAGATGCACTCGCCGGGGCACTCCTCGGCGGACTCGATCGTGGCCTCTTCCTGGCCGGCGGGCACGACGGCGAGGCCCTCGGGGCCACCCGGGTCGGAGAAGATCTTGTCGCCTTCTTTGACGTAGGCGAGGCCGTCGTCGAGGAGCGTGAACACGTCGGGCGCGATCTCTTCGCAGAGTCCGTCGCCGGTGCAGAGATCCTGGTCGATCCAGACCTTCATGGTGGGTTTGCCTCTCTCGTCAGATGGTGCCGCCACGTCGACGGCGCCCTGGCTGTTTGGAGCGTAGCGGACCACCCCCGGAACCCGGGAACCCTGGTGGTGGGCGTCGGTCACGTGTGGCCGGCACGGACGAGCGCACCCGGAACGTGGCGCTGATGTTTCGCCGGTGTGAAGGGTCCCGACCCTCCGTGGAACGCGCGACAACGCCGTGTAGCGTCGCCGCGGAGCGCCCCGACGTGGCCCGGTAGGACCGCAGCGGGGCATCCCGACTCGCAACCGAGGTGGTCCCCATGAGCGACGACACCGAACGACAGCTGGCCCAACAGGCCGCGGAGCTCGACGAGCTGCGGGAGACCGCCGCCTCGCTCGAAGACGAGGTCGTAGGCCTGCGCCGCCGCCTCCAAGATGCCCCCAAGCGGGTGCGCACGCTCGAAGAGCGCCTGCTGGAGACCAAGGGCCAGCTCTCGCAGGCGGTCACCCAGAACGAGAAGCTGACCTACACCCTGCGGGAGGCTCGCGAGCACATCGCCGCCCTCCGGGAGGAGGTCGACAAGCTGACCCAGCCGCCCGCCGCCTACGGCACGGTCCTGGGCGTGAACGACGACGACGACACCGTCGATGTGTTCTCCGGCGGCCGCAAGATGCGCGTCGCGGCCATGCCCGACGTGCTCGGCTCGCTCAACCGGGGTGACGAGGTCGCCCTCAACGAGTCGTTCTCGGTCATCTTGTCCCGCGCCAGCGAGCGCACCGGCGAGGTGGTGACCATCAAGACGGTCATGACCGAAGGCCGCGTCCTCATCGTCGGCCGCGCCGACGAGGAGCGGGTCTGCGAGGTGCTCGAGGAGGTGGTCGACGGCGGCCTGCGCGTGGGCGACACCGTCCTCATGGACGCTCGCTCGGGGCTCGTCGTCGAGAAGATCGATCGGCCCGAGGTCGAGGAACTGGTGCTCGAGGAGGTGCCCGACGTCTCCTACGAGGACGTGGGCGGTCTGGACTCGCAGATCGAGGCCATCGCCGACGCGGTCGAGCTTCCCTTCGTCCACCATGAGCTGTTCGCGGAGCACAAGCTGCCGGCACCCAAGGGCATCCTCCTGTACGGGCCTCCCGGCTGCGGCAAGACGCTCATCGCCAAGGCCGTGGCCAACTCGCTGGCCAAGAAGGTCGCCGAGGTCTCCGGCGACAAGCAGGCCAAGAGCTACTTCCTCAACATCAAGGGCCCGGAGCTGCTAAACAAGTACGTCGGCGAGACCGAGCGCCAGATCCGCCTGGTGTTCCAGCGAGCGCGGGAGAAGTCGGAGGAGGGCTGGCCGGTCATCGTGTTCTTCGACGAGA
>CAZCVS010000233.1:0-5594 GCA_964501845.1 uncultured Iamiaceae bacterium | reverse complement strand
TCGCCGACCAGATCATCAAGGTCCGCAGCGAGCGAGCGCGCTTCCACGGCGCCGGTCCCGACGGCGCCCACCTCGCCTCGGACCTCGGCTACCGCGCCCTGGGCGTGCGGGACCGGGCGCCGCAGCTGCGCGCCGCCCAGCCTGCGCACATCCGTGATCTGGTGGCCGGATACGCCGCCGGGTACAACGCCTGGCTGGCCGAGGCGGCCGAGACCAGCGCCCTGCCCCCGTGGTGCGCCGGCGCCGAGTGGGTGCGGCCCATCGACGAGCTGGATCTGTGGACCTACTACGTCGACATCGGGCTGCTCGCGAGCGGCCGGAACCTGGCCCAGATCATCGGCCGCGCCGAGGCACCCGGTCCCGACGGCCCGGCCGCACCGTCACCGGTGAGCTCGCTCGGCGGTGCCACCGGAGCCAGCAACGGCTGGGCGTTCGGCGGCGACGCCACCGCGTCGGGCCACGGCCTCGTGGTCGCCAACCCGCACTTCCCGTGGGGTGGCGAGGCTCGCTTCTGGGAGTGCCACCTGACGCTGCCCGGCGAGCTCGACGCTTACGGGGTCGCCCTCCTCGGTGCGCCCGGGGTGCAGATGGGCTTCAACGCCGACGTGGCGTGGGCGCACACGTTCAGCCGCGGCCACCGCTTCACGCTCGCCAAGCTGGACCTCGTCGGTGACGCGCCCACCTCGTACCGCTACGGCGACGAGGTGCGGGAGATGACCTCGACCGACGAGACCATCGAGGTGCTCGGCGACGATGGGGCGCTCACGTCGATCACCCGGACCCTCTGGCGCAGCCACCACGGGCCGATGGTCAACCTGCCGCTCCTCGGCTGGGGGCTGGACCTGGCGTTCACCTACCGCGACGCCAACCTCGACAACGACCACTTCCTGGCCCAGTTCCTCGGCATGGGCCAGGCCACCGGCATGGACGAGTTCCAGGCGGTGTTCGAGCAGCTCCAGGGCATCCCGTGGGTCAACACGCTCGCCGCCGACCGCACCGGGCGGGCGTGGTTCATCGACGCGTCGGCCACGCCCAACCTCTCGCCCGAGGCCGCCGAGCGGTTCCACGACCGAATCCAGAACGACCTCATCGCCCAGATCCTCCTCGAGAGCCGTGTCGCCCTGCTCGACGGCAGCGACCCGGGCGACGAGTGGCAAGACGAGCCGGGTGCCCGCAGCCCCGGCCTGGTGCCCTACGACCGCCTCCCCCAGTTCGAGCGGCGGGACTACGCCGTCAACGCCAACGACTCCCACTGGCTCAACCACGCGGGCAACCGGCTCGAGGGCTACTCCCCGCTCCACGGCCTCGAGGGCACCGCCCGCACCCTGCGGACCCGCCAGAACCTGCTGACGGCCGAGCGCCTCGCCGCGGCCGGCGACCTCACGACGGAGGCCGCGGTCACCGCGCTGCTCTCGAACGAGAGCCTCAGCGCCGAGCTGCTGGCCGACGACGTCATCGCCCGGGCCCGTGCCGCCGGCGTCACCACCTCAGACGGCATCGAGGTCGACCTTTCGCCCGCCGCGGAGGTCCTCGCCGCCTGGGACCGCCGGTGCGACCTCGCCTCCGTGGGCGCAGCGCTGTGGCGCGAGTTCATGGCCAGCTTCGACGCCAAGGCGACGCAGGCGGCCGGTCCGCTCTTCGACGCCGATTTCGACTCGGCCGAGCCGGTCACCACCCCGAACGGTCTGGCCGAAGCAGACGAGCTGGCCGGCGACACCGTGGTGGCCGCGCTCGCCAGGGCCGTCGTGGTGCTCGATGCCGCCGGCGTCCCCATCGACGCACCCCTTGGCGAGGTCCAGTGGGCGCAGCGGGGCGAGCACCGCGTGCCCGTGCACGGCGGCTGCGAGGGCGACGGCGTGCTGAACGTCCTCGTCTCGTCCGGGGTGCTCGGCTCGCACAGCCTGGAGCCTGGGCCGGCGCCGCTGACCCCGGTGGCACCCGAGCGCGCGCTGACCAGCGGCATCGCCGCCGGCGGCTACCGGGTCACCTACGGCACCAGCTTCCTCATGGCCGTCGAGCTCACCGACGATGGTCCAGAGGGCATCGGCTTCCTCGCGTACGGCCAGTCCGGCGACGCCCGCTCACCGCATCACCTCGACGGCACCGAGGCCTACGCGGCCAAGGCCACGCGGCCCCTGCTGTTCACCGATGAGGCCATCGAGGCCGACCCGAACCTGGTCCGTCGCACCCTCCACGGCTGAAGCCCGGCCGCACCGAGGGAGCAGCCGAGGCCCGTCAGGCCTGGCCCAATACGACGAGGAACTCGAAGGAGCCTTCGTCGGCGACCTCTGCCACCGGGCCGCCGGTGGGCTTCTCGATGTCGTAGTCGGCCAGCAGGACCGGAACCGGGTCCGCGGTGGCAACGCGGATGGTGTCGCCGACCAGCTTGGCCTCGACCTCGAACGTCACCTCCTGGGTGACCCCGTGGATGGTGAGGTCACCGGTGGCCGTGGCGGTCACCGTCTCGCCGTCGGCTGGCTTCTCGCCGAAGTCGATGGGCTCGGTGAGCGTGAACGAGGCCTCGGGGAACGTCGACGTCTCCAAGCCCCGGTTCTTCATGGCGTTGGCGCGGTTGGTGACCGAGAGGCCGCCGGGGTCATCGGTGAAGTCCAGACCGGTCAGATCGACCGTGAACGAGGCCTCGGTGATCTCGGTGCCGCTGATGGTGATCGACCCGGTGACAGCGGTGGAACGGCCGACCGCGGTGTGGCCGGCGAGGCCGTTGGCGAAGGACTCCTCGATGCGGAAGCCGGCCGTGGTGTCGCCCTCCTGCACCGACCAGGTGCCGTCGAGCGACGCGGGAGCGGTGCCCGTCGTCGTCTGGCTGGTGTCGGTGCCCGAGTCGACCGACAGCTCCTCGGGGGCGTCGTCCCGCAGCACGAACCACCAGAGTGCGCCTCCGAGGACGACGACGAGCACGACGGCGGCACCGATGATCTTCTTCAGCATCGGTCCAGTGTGGCCGGGGCCGGCCCGCGAGGGAACCGATCCGGCCGGATTCCCAGGAGACTCCCAGGTCCTACAGCGGCAGCCGGTTGGCCTTCTTGGCCTCGTACATCGCCTGGTCGGCGCGGTGGACGAGGTTCTCGGGCGTGTCCCCAGACCGGCTGCGCGCGCTGCCCACCGAGCCGGACACCACAAGGGTCCGCCCGCCGAGGTCGAAGGGCGCCTCGAACGCCTCGCGGGTGCGGGCGGTCACGATCTCGAGGTCATCGGGGTCGTCCACCACGATGCAGAACTCGTCGCCGGCGTAGCGGGCCACCGAGCCTTCGTGACCGGCCGCGTCCGCGAGCCGCTCGGCGAGGGCGATGATCACGTCGTCACCGGTCAGGTGGCCGTGGAGGTCGTTGATCTCCTTGAACCGGTCCAGATCGATGAAGACGAGACCGGGCAGGTAGCCCCGGTTCAGCATGCGGTGCAGGTAGGCGACGAGCGCATGGCGGTTCCACGCACCGGTGAGGCCGTCGTGGTCGACGCGGTGGCGCAGCTCGGACTCGGTGCGGCTGCGGTCGCTCACGTCGCGTCCGATCGCATAGACCAGTCCGGCCCGCAGGTCCGGGACCAGATCGAGCTCGATCCACACGAGGTGGCCGTCTTTGTGCTGGACGCGGCGCACGAGACGCTGCGGGCCGTCGGCGTTGGTGAGCAGGGGGACCGAGTCCCGGCCCTCCTCGGCCTCGAGCAGGAACGACCGACCGCGCGCCTCCAGCTCCTCAGCAGTGAACCCGAGGACGGCCTGGCAGGCGGGGTTGGCCGACCGCACGGTGCCGTCGAGCGAGAACGTGATCATCAGGTCGCGCGACGCCTGGAAGACCGCTTCGGCGGCGCGCCGCTGCTGGCGCATCTCCCGCACGGCGTTGCCGACGATCGAGCTGATCAGCACCACCACACCGAAGCGGAAGCAGGCGTACCCCGGTGAGAACTCGATGTCGTTGCGCACGTGGGTGCCGAAGGACCAGCCCGTGAGCAGCAGCCCGCCGCCGATCCCGCCGATGACCCCGCCGAGGCGCCCCCAGCGGACCGCGGCCTCGACGCCCAGCGCGAGGGGCAGCAGCTGGACCGGGTCGTCGGAGCTGGTCATCAGGTTGGCCATGATCATGATCACGACGATGGAGTCCGAGGCCATGGCCACGATGCCGACGACCGGTGTGGGGGTCGGGTTGCCGGGTTGCAGCGCCCAGCGGATCCACACCCAGCTCAAGAACAAGACGGCCATGGCCCCCCACGCCAGGTACCAGAACTGGCCGGGGTAGAGCGCGGTCTGGATGAGCGCCAGGACGAGGCACCAGCCCCGCACCCGCTGGATCCCCGTCTCCGTCTCGTAGTCCGCCGACGCCCCTGCCGCCGCCAGGCGGCTCCTGAGGCTCGCATCGAGCGTGGACGGGGTTCCCATACCCAGATCCATCGGCAGGATCCCGGGAGACCTTCGGGGTGGTGGAGAAATCACCTGAACAAGGCGTTGACCAGCACCTCAGCTCGGGGCGATGGCGGCGAAGTCGTCGCGCGAGAGCGGATCGTCGGTGAGGGTGCCGTCGCTCAGCGGAACGGTCACGTCCTCGCCCTCGACGGTGAAGCGCACGCCGCCGATGCCGGGCTGACCGGTGAGCGTGTAGACGATCTGCCCCAGGGCCAGGGTCTGCTCCCGGCTGCGGATGTCGCCGAACGACGAGGCCAGGTCGACCTCGGCGATGCCCCGGCTCGTGTCCACCGAGGCGAGGGTCCCTGACGGCACGGCGGTGGTGATCCCGAGGCTCTGCTCGACCTCGGTCGGTCCGGTGATGACCTGACCGAGCAGCTCCTCGAGCGCCGCACCCCCCGAGACCGAGCGATCGACCGGAACCAGCTCATCGCCGACCAGCAGGTAGACGGCGACGGTCCGACCGGCCTGGACCACCGTCGTCGTGGGCTCGTCGTCGAGGAGGCCGAACGGGACGTCCGTGGGCTCGATCCGCGTCGCCTTGGACTGCGACGACACCCCGCACGCGGCCAGCAGCGGGCCGGCCACCAGCGCGGCCACGAAGGCAGCCGCCGCCGCTCGACGCAGGCGGTGCGGGGCCCACCGGCGATGCCGGCCGGTCATCGCAGCGTCCTCGGGATCGTCACGACGAAGCGAGCCCCGCCTTCGGGTGACCGCTTGATGACCACCGTTCCCTCGTGGAGCCGCACGTGCTCCTTGACGAGCGCCAAGCCCAGTCCGGTTCCCGGGACCGAGGGATCGTCGCCGCGGACGAAGCGCTCGAAGACCTGCTCCCGCTGGGCCGGCGGGATGCCGGGACCGGCGTCGTCGACGATGATCCGCAGGTGACCGGAGTCGCCCCCGAGGCGCACCGCAGTCGCCCCACCCCCGTAGTTGTCGGCGTTCTGCACCAGGTTCACGATGATCTGCCCCATGCGTCGGGTGTCGAGCCGGACGTGCTCCGGCGCGCCGCGCTCCACGACGATCCGGACCTCCTCACGGCCCATCGATTCCAGCACCTCACCGGTGAAGGCCCGGGGCTCGACCTCCTCGAGCACCAGCTCGGCCACGCCGGCCTCGACCCGGGAGATCTCGAGCAGGTCGGTGATGAGGGTGGTGAAGCGGTCGACCTCGCGCT
>CAZCVS010000232.1:0-5594 GCA_964501845.1 uncultured Iamiaceae bacterium | reverse complement strand
GGGACCATCACGACCATGCCCCAGCGGAAGCCGTGGTGGTCGCCGATCCAGCCGATGAGCGGCAGCACGAGCAACCCGGGGAGGACCCACAGGGCGCCGATGGAGAAGCCCATCGACCGGGCCCGGGGCGGGATGGCGAGCGACAGCGAGGCGAGCACGCCCGGCCCCACCACCACCAGCGCAGCGGAGATGATGCAGTTGGCGGCGACGGCGATGAACACGTTGGGGGCACCCGCGAACACGACGGCGAACAAGCAGGCCACCCAGGCCGCGCTGGCCAGCACGCCGAAGATCTTCGACGCGCCGTGGGTGAGCGCCTTGCTGGTCAGGCGGGCGCCGATGACCACGCCCACGAGCTCCACGAGCTGGACGGGAATGAGGGCCCAGGCCCGCTCCCACGCGTCGAGGCCGAACACCTCCTCGTACATGAGCGACGCCAGCGAGATGAACCCGATGATCGACGCCGCCAGGAAGGGCAGGGCGATGAAGATGCGCCGCAGGCTGCGAATGGTCCACACCATGCGCAGGGACTCGGCGAACGACGGCGGCAGCTCGTCGGCCTCCGTGCCGATGCCGAGGTCGGCCGCCTCCCGCTCGAAGTGGCCGCGGCCCGGGTCGCGCAGGCGCAGGGCGAGGATCACCAAGATGATCGTGGGGAAGGCGAACACGATGAACGGGGCCCGCCAGGTGAAGAGCGTGGCCAGCCCGGCGCCGACCAGGAAGCCGAGGATCTGGCCCACGCTGTTGGCGGCCCGGTGGATCGAGTAGATCCGCGGCCTCGATCGGATCGGGTAGTAGTCGGCGAGCAGGCTGTTGTGGGTCGGGAAGACCACGCCCTGCCCCACCGCCGCCCCGGACCGGGCCACGATCAGCACCCACACGGTGAACGCCAGGCCTGTGGCCAGCGAGAAGAACGCCCACACCACCGCTCCGATGAGGGCGATGGCCACGCGGTTGTGGCGGTCGGCGAGGTGGGCGATGGGCACGGTGAGCAGGAGGGCGACCGCGCCGGCGAGGGTGACCACCGCCAAGATCCCGCTGTTGGTGAGCCCGAGCGAGTCGCGGATGTCGGGCAGCAGCACGAAGTAGGCGCTGCGGTCGAGCTCGTCGGTCATGTTGAGGCCGAAGAGGATGATCAGCGGGTACCAGCCCGCCTTCCCCAGCCACTCCGGCCGCCAGCGCGAGACGCGCGGCTCCGGTTCCGGTGACTCGGGCGGGGTGGCCTCGGGCACGGCGGTGGCGGTCATCGCGGCGACCCCACCGGTTCGTCGACGATCGAGCCGTCGAGGCCCTCCGGTCGATCGGGCAGCGCGACCTTGATGGCCTCGGGGGCATCCTCGCCGGCGGTGTCGGCCAACAGGCTCGAGACCACGATCCCGCGCCGCAGGGCGAGGCGGCGCAGCAGTGCATCACGGCCCCGGTACATCAAGTTGGCGAGCCCGCCGGGCAGGATCATCAGCACCAGCAGCACGCCGACCGCCGAGGGCAGCAGGTTCCACGGAGTCGGCAGGAACCACTTGCCGCCGTTGAGGTACAGCGCCCCGAGGATGGCCCCGCCCAGCGAGCCCAGGCCACCGACGACCGCCGCGGTGAAGATGCCGAGGCTCTCGGCGGCCACGAACGGCCCCTCGTCGTAGCCCCGGTTGACGTGGACGAGCAGGCAGCCGGCGACCGCCGCCAAGAAGCCCGACAGCGCGAACGCGGTGAGCTTCGCCCGTACGACGGGGATCGAGTAGGCCGCCGCGCCCCGCTCATTGTCGCGCACGGCGATGAGCGCCCGCCCGGTGCGGCTGCGCCGGATGCCCATGACGGCGAGGAAGCTGAGGGCCACGACGCCGAGGACGAACTCGTACATCGCCGCCTCCGAGGAGAGGTCGAAGCGGCGGAACAGCGGACGGGCCGCCACCTGCCCCTGCGGGATCCAGGACTGCTCCTTGCGGTTGAGCAGGAAGTTGGTGCACGCCAGCGAGAACGTGAGCGTCGTGACCGCGAGGTAGAGCCCGGGCTGGCGCAGCGCCGGCAGGCCGACAACGACCGCCACGACGGCGCCGGCAGCACCCGCGGCGAGCAGCGCCACCACGATGTCGACCTGCCAGGTCGCGGTGGCCACCGCTCCGACGGCGGAACCGACCGCGACGAACGCCATCTGCCCCAGCGAGACCTGACCGGCCCATCCCGTGAGCACCACGACGGACAGGGCGATGAGCGCGTAGACGGCGACGGTGGAGGCCTTCAGCTCCTGGCTCGGCCGCAGCACCAGCGGGAGCGCGGCCGCGACCGCGACCAGCGCGACCGGGATGACGACGCGCAGCCAGCGCACGATCGGCACGGTGCGCAACTCGGCGGGGACCGGGCGGACCTCGTCGGCGGCATGGAGGGTGACCCCGTCGACGTCTTGGCGGCGCGTCGACACCCGCCGCAGGGCCAGCACGACCAGCAGCACGACCGCCAGCACCAGGTAGATGCGGGCCACGTCGCTCGGGTACTTGGCGGACACGCCCTGGTCGAGGACCCGCAGCGCCACCGCCGAGGCCGCGACGGCCGCGAGGTTGTCGAGTCGGCCGATGAGCAACGCCGACAGGGCGAAGACCAGGGCGCCCGCGCTGAGGGCGCCCGCGCCGCTGTAGCCGAACATCGACACCTGGAGGAACAGCCCTGCGAACGAGAGCGCGGCGGCCAGGCCCCACACGAGGGTCTGGAGCCGGCGCACCGGGATGCCGAGGAGGGCAGCCCGGTCGGAGCGGTCCGCGCTGGCCCGCAGGGCGACACCCACATCGGTGCCGCGCAGGAACGCGACGAGGCCGAGCAGGACGAGCGGGGCCACGATCATGGCCAAGATGTCGGCGCCGCGGAAGACCTGGCTGCCGATCTCGACCTCGGCCTCGAACGGCTGGGGGATCCGCAGGTTGGTGAAGATCTTGTTGCCCCACAGGCGGGGCAGGAGCAGGCCGCACACGATGAGCAACTGCGAGAGGCCGATGGTGGCCACGGTGAGCAGCAGGCGCGGGGCGCGGAAGAAGCGCCGGATGATCGCCAGCTCGACGACCACGCCGAGCAGGATCGATGCGGCCAGGCCGATGACGAGCCCCAGCAGGTAGGGCAGGCCCGAGACGGCGATGAGCCCGACGGCCAGCGTGGTGGGCACGGTGCCCAGATCGGCCTGGGCGAAGTTCAAGATGCGACTGGACCGGTAGATCAGGGCCAGCCCCAGCGCCACCAGCGCGGTGAGCATGCCCACGATGACGCCGAGCACCCACGTCCCGATCCCGATCGGGAACACGATCAGCTGGAGGGCGATGATCGCGATCGCCGGGACGAACGGGCCGAGCGGGCGCAGTGCCACCGGCACCTGGAGATCAAGGTCGCGGCGACGACTCATGAGCAGCAGACGACTCCCCTGTACGGACGTTCCGGTGGCGGTTCGGGCGCCGAGCGACCCCTGCTCGGCGAAAGTCCTTGCACCCTAGCTGCAAGTTGTTGGGCGCGTCCGGCGATCGACCCGGCCCCGGCACGCGGCCGTGGTCGCGTCAGACGCAGGCGTCGATGGCCGCCGCGAGGCGGGTGTCGCGGGCCGTCAGCCGGTCGACATCGTGGCTCGTCAGCTCGATCACCACCCGGTTCCAGGAGTTGGACCAGTCCGGGTGGTGGTTCATGCGCTCGGCCTCGGCCGCGACACGGGTCATGAAGGCCCACGCCTCGGCGAAGTCGGCGAACACGAACTCCTTGCGCAGGGCGTGGCCCACCACGGCCCACCCTTCGGGCACCTCGAGGCTCGGGTCGGGTTCTCGGTCGCTCATCTCAGTCCTTTTTCCACGATGGGAAGGCTTCGGTCAAGCGAACGGGTCGGCAAAGGGATCGGGGGCCGCGGCGGCAGGCTCGGCTTGCCCCTCGGGCAGGTACGCGGCGTAGCCGTCGACCTCCAGCTCGTCGGCGAGCTCGGGGCCTCCGGTCTTCACGATGCGGCCCTTGGCCAAGATGTGCACCACGTCGGGCTTCAGCTCGCGCAGCAGCCGGGTGTAGTGGGTGATGGCCAGCACACCGAGGCCGGTCTCGGTGGTGGCCTGCTCGACCCGCCGCGAGCAGGCTCGCAGGGCGTCGACGTCGAGACCCGAGTCCAGCTCGTCGAGGATGGCGATCTTGGGGGCGAGCACGCCGAGCTGGAGGGTCTCGTTGCGCTTCTTCTCACCACCGGACAGGTCCACGTTGAGATCCCGCCCGAGGAAGCGCTCGGCGAAGCCGATGCGCTCCGCCTCGGCGGCCATCGTGGCGTGGAGGCCTTCGGTGTCCTTGCCGCCGGCGGTGAACGACGCGGACAACACCGCCTCTACGGAGACGCCGGGCACCTCGGTCGGGTACTGGAGGGCGAGGAAGAGCCCGGCTTGGGCCCGCTCCCACGTGTCCATCGCCAGCACGTCGACGCCGTCGAGCGTCACCGACCCGCCGGTGACCTCGTAGCCGGGACGGCCGAGGATGACGTGCGACAGCGTCGACTTGCCCGAGCCGTTGGGCCCCATGACGGCATGCACCTCGCCGGAGCGGACGACGAGGTCGATCCCCTGGAGGATCTCCTTGCCGTCGACTCCGGCGCGCAGGCCTTCGATCACCAGTTCAGACATCAGGGGGTCCCTTCGGCTTCGTCGATGGCGACGAAGACCTCGCCGGCGTCCACCCACGCCCGGTACACGGGCACCGGCCGGGTGGCGGGGAGCACATCGGGCTCGCCGGTCTCCAGCGAGAACGAGCTCCCGTGCTTCCAGCACTCGATGTGGCACGTGTCCGGGTCGACCTCGCCCTCCGACAGCGAGACGTCCTGGTGGGTGCAGGTGTCGCCGATGACGTACACCGACTCCTCGATGCGCACGACCGCCAGGCGGTGGCCGTCCACGTCGAAGCGCTGGGCGGCGCCGTCGGTCAGCGCCTCGAGCGGGGCGAGGGCGTGGGCGCTCATCGCAGGTCCTCGGCGACGCGGTCGAGCTTCTCGGAGATGCGCAGGCGGACCTCGTCGACCAGCGCCTCGTCGGGGAGCTGGCGGACGACCTCGTCGAAGAACCCGGCGACGATCAGCCGGTCGGCGGTGGTGGGCGGCACGCCGCGGCTCTCCAGGTAGAAGCGCTGCTCCGGATCGACCGGGCCGACGGTGGAGGCGTGGCTGCAGCGCACGTCGTTGGTCTCGATCTCGAGGTTGGGCACGGACTCGGCCCAGGCGTCGTCGGAGAGCTTCACGTTGCGGTTGGTCTGGAAGGCGTTGGTGCCTCGGGCGTCCTTGCTGACCTTGATGAGCCCGGTGTACACCGACCGGCTGCGGCCGCCGACAGCCCCCTTGAAGAGCAGGTTGGAGGTGGTGTCGGGCGCGTCGTGGTGCTGGAACGTGCGGAAGTCCAGCGTCTGGTCCCCATCACCGAAGTACGCGGCGAACAGGTCGCCGGTACCGCCGCGGCCGGAGAGGCGGCAGTCGGTGCGCAACCGGGCGTACGCGCCGCCGAGCCCGACCAGCCCGACGCGCAGGTGCGCCTCCTGCCCGACCTCCGCCACGAGCGAGCCCAGCTGCCAGGCCGCGGAGCCGAGCTGCTGGATGGCGACGAAGTCGAGCCGGC
>CAZCVS010000231.1:0-5603 GCA_964501845.1 uncultured Iamiaceae bacterium | reverse complement strand
GGCGTCATCCACATCGCCATGACGCCCATCCACGCCGGCTCGGCGTGGCAGGAGGCGCTCGGCTTCGCCGCTGCGGGCTGGTTCCAGCTCGTCACCGCCGGCATCGTCCTCGCCAACCGCGGCGGCAAGCGCTTCTACGAGCTCGTGGCCCTGGCCAACCTCGTCTTCATCGGGGTGTGGGTCTACAGCCGCACCGTCGGCCTGCCGTTCGGCGAGAACCCCGGCGTGGCCGAGTCCGTCGGCGCCATCGACGCCGTGTGCGCCGGGCTCGAGGCGGGTGTCGTCCTCATCGCCCTGCGCCTCATCATCGCGCCGGAGAAGCGCTCGCTCGGTCGCCTCGCTCCGGCGATGTGCGCGGTCGCCGCGCTCGGGCTGGCCACGGTCGTGATCACGTCGCCCGACGCGGCCAACCACAGCCACGACGGCGTCACCGAGGAGGTGGAGCCGACGGGCATGGAGGCGCTGCAGATCGCGGTCGACCGGGACCGCTGCGACACGGACTTCAACCCCGACTCCTACTGGGACGAGGCCGAGTACCTCGGCGTCGACACCCGCTGGGGCAACAACCCGCCTGCTGTCGAGGGCGCACCGGCCACCTCGGCCGACGGCCACGCCCACGGCGGCGGGGCAATGGCCACCGCCAGCACCACCACCACGACCGAACCGGATCCGTTCGAGGGTCGTGGTTCGCCCGGCCTCGACAAGCTCGTGTCCGAGACCGGCCTGGCGGCCACCAGCGAGGGTGCGGCTGCGGTGCTGATCAGCTCGCTGAGCGGTGCCAGCCAGAAGGACTACGACGCCTGGCTCTGGTGGCTGCGCAGCTCGGGCGCCCTCAGCCACGAGCACTCCGCCACCACCTCGGCGGAAGACGGCAGCGGCCACGGCGGCCACGTCGGCCCCCAGCCGTGGGTCGCGATGACCGACAAGAAGCTGTGCGAGACGGTCGAGGCCGAGCTGGCCCTGGCCCGCAAGACGGCCATGACCTACCCGACGGCCCAGGACGCGAAGGATGCCGGCTACCGGCTCGTCACCGGGTACGTGCCCGGCATCGCCGCCCACTGGATCAAGAGCAGCCTCATCGACGACACGTTCGACATCACCGAGCCCGAGATGATCCTCTACGACGGCAACGGCCTCGATGCCCGCGTCGTGGGGCTGAGCTACTACCAGTGGCACGAAGGCGACAACAAGCCCACCCAGGGCTTCACCGGCGACAACGACCACGCCCACCGCCACATCGGCCTGTGCTCCAGCAAGACCAACGGCGCCGTCATCGGCGACAGCACCACGTCGGTTGAGGACTGCGAGGCTCGCGGCGGCACCAAGAGCGACGGGGCGAAGGGGTGGATGAGCCACGCCTGGGTCGTCGAGGGCTGCGAGAGCCCATGGGGCGTGTTCAGCGCCGCCAGCCCGGTGCTGGACCGTGACCTCGGCGCCGCTTCCGGCACCAACGGCGGCCACTGCGCCGGCTCGGGCGTCCGGAAGCGCTACGCCATGGACGAACCGCCGACCAAGAAGGAGGCCGAGCCCACCGGCGAAGCCTCCAAGACCACCTCGGACACCACCGGCAACTGACCCGCTTGGCGCTGCCCCTGGCACGGGGGCCTCGCAACTCACCCGTGCCGCGCCACGACGCTCGCCCGCGGCCGCTGGCACGTGTACCGGCCCGACGGTACCGAGATCACCTGAGCCGCCCTTCCCGAGGGCGGGCGCTCCGGCGCGCTCGTGCGAACCGGGCCGAGCAACGCGGCTCCGTCAGCGGGTGCCGAAGGTGAGCTCGGTGGTGCTGCGGTAGTGCTCGCCGTGGCGGAGCACGACTGATCCCAGGGCCGGACGGTTGGGCGCGTCCGGGTACTGCTGGGTCTCGAGGCACACGGCCGCTTGGGGCGCGAACGGCGCGCCGAGCAGGTTGGCGGTGTACACCTGCACCGCGGGCTGGTCGGTGGCGATCGTGAGGGTCCGCCCCGATGCCGGGTGGTGCAGCTCGGCGGCGAGCCGCAAGCCGTCGAACGCGACCAGCCCCACCTCGTCCGTCTCGGGCACCTCGTAGGCATGGTCGATCCCGGGTCCGAGCTGGGACGGGATGTCGAGCAGGACGTCGAGCAGGAGCCGGGCCTGGCGGAGGTCGTAGGGCGTCGCCTGCACCGGGGTCAGCCCGCCGCGGGGGAGCAGCGCGGCGTCGACGGGCAGGTATTGCTCGCCGGGGATCCGCAGCTCGTGGTCGGCGATGGAGCGGTCGAGGTCCCAGCGGGCGGGTCCGGCGAGGTTCCAGTAGGCGTGGTTGGTGAGGTTCACGACCGTCGGGGCATCGGTGACGGCCTCGTAGGTGATCCGCAGGACGTGGCCGTGGAGCTCGTAGGTGGCCGTGGCTTCGAGCGTGCCCGGATAGCCCTGGTCGCCGTCGGGGCTGGTCAGGACCAACACGGCGCGCCCGCCGTCGTCGGTGGTGTCGACCTCGGCGATGTCCCAGATGCGCCGGTCGAACCCGTCGGGTCCGCCGTGGAGCTGGTTGGGCCCGTCGTTGGGGGCGACCGCCACGGGCGCGCCGTCGAGCGTGAACGCGGCACCGGCGATGCGGTTGGCGACGCGTCCGCACGTGGCTCCGAGGTAGGGGTTGCGAGCCCGGTCCTCCATCTCCTCGAGCGTCGCCAGGTGCAGGGCGATGTGGGCACGGTGGCCGCCGCGATCGGGTGCCTCGACGCTCCAGAGGGTCGCCCCGAGCGTGAGCACGGAGACGCTGAGCGCCGAGTTCTGGAGCGGGATGAGCGCCACGTCGCGCTGGTCGCTCGCGTCCGGCTCGGCGAGCGTCCCGAACGCCACCGCCTCCAGACCGGCTGACATCGCCCGACCGTACTCGTCTCTCCCGGGCCACGCCGGAGGGATGGGTGGACGGGCAGGGCGGATGGCGATGGCCAGCGCTGGCGCCGCGCCAATTCCCAGCAGGGACCCACGAGCCTCTGCGGAAGACCCCAGGATCGACCACCACGATGGGTCTCGTCCGATCCTCCCGCGACCACCGAGGTCCCCCGATGAAGCGAACCGTCCGATCCTCCGACCCGCACGACCACGACGACGACGGTGGGGACCACCACCGGGGGCTGGCGTTCGACGTCGGCACCGTCATGGCCCGCCGCCGCGCCCTGCAGGTGATCGGCGGAGCCGGCCTCCTCGCCCTGGTCGGATGCAGCTCCTCGGGTTCCGACGGCTCGGGCACCTCGGGCCCGACCACCGCCTCCACCGCGGGCTCGGGCGCCGCGGCATCGACCGGGACCCCAGACGGCGTCATCCCGGAGGAGACCGCCGGCCCGTATCCGGGCGACGGCTCCAACGGCCCGGACGTGTTGTCCCAGAGCGGCATCGTCCGCCAGGACATCACCACCAGCTTCGGCGGTGCGTCGGGCACGGCGGCGGGCGTCCCGTTCACGATCAGCCTGGTCGTCAGCGACGTCGCTACCGGCACGGCCCGCTCGGGCGCCGCCGTCTACGCCTGGCACTGCGACCGCGAGGGCCGCTACTCGATGTACTCGCCGGGGGTGGAGGACCAGAACTACCTGCGGGGCGTGCAGGAGACCGGGAGCGACGGCGCCGCCACGTTCGCCAGCATCTTCCCCGCGGCGTACGACGGTCGCTGGCCGCACGTCCACTTCGAGGTCTACGAGAGCGTCGACGCGGCCACCGACGGCGGCACCCCCATCGCCACCTCGCAGATCGCCATCCCCGAGGACATCTGCACCGAGGTCTACGCCACCGAGGGCTACGAGCAGAGCGTGACCAACCTGAGCCGGACGTCGCTGGAGCGCGACATGGTCTTCGCCGACAGCTACGAGCAGGAGCTGGGCACGATCACCGGCACCATCGGCGACGGCCTCACCATCACGCTGCCCGTCGGCATCTGAGACCACCCCGCCCCGGGCGGGAGGCCCGTCAGCGCGGTGGGATGGTCCAGTCGATGGGGTCGCGGCCGGCCTCGGCGAGGGCGGCGTTGGTGCGGGAGAAGGGCCGGCTCCCGAAGAAGCCGTTGTGGGCCGACAGCGGCGAGGGGTGGGCCGATTCGATGACGGCGTGGCGGGTCCGGTCGATCAGCTCCTTCTTGCGCCGGGCGGCGGCTCCCCAGAGGATGAACACGGCACGCTCGTCCTTGGCGGCCACGGCGCGGATGACCTCGTCGGTGAACGTCTCCCAGCCGTGCTTCTGGTGCGACGCCGCCTGGTGGGCCCGCACCGTGAGGGTCGTGTTCAGCAGCAGGACCCCCTGGTCCGCCCAGGCGTCGAGGCACCCGTGGTTCGGTGGCGGGATGCCGACGTCGGCCTCGAGCTCCTGGTAGATGTTGCGCAGCGACGGTGGGAGGGCGACGCCCGGTCGCACGGAGAAGCACAGGCCGTGCGCCTGTCCCGGCCCGTGGTAGGGGTCCTGGCCCAAGATCACCGCCTTCACCCCGGCGTAGGGGGTCTGGTGGAGGGCGGCGAAGACCTCGTCGCGCGGCGGGTAGACGGTGTGGTGCCGGCGCTCCTCGGCCACGAACGCCTGGAGCTCGGGCCAGTACGGCTTGGAGAACTCGCCGCGCAGGATCGGGTTCCAATCCGTCTGGGGCGCCACGACCCCGAAGGTATCGCCTGCGGGAACGGGCGAAGCGAAGCTGACCAGGAGTGACTCCCTTTGCCCGGCCGCACCTGCCACAGTCGAGGGGTGCGAGGAGGTGGAGGAGCTGCGCTGGTCTGGCGACCGCCGCTGCGGACGCGCGCCATGGTGGCCTTCGGCGGCCTGGCCGCGGTGGTGTCGACGCTGCTCGCCATCGTGTGCTTCGAGGTGACGCGGTCGACGCTGATCCAACAGCGCGAGCGGGTGGCCGAGCGCCAGACCTACGTCAACGCCCGGTCGGTCGACAACGCCCTCACCCGGGACCCCGCCTCGCCGTCCGCGGCGCTGGCCGATGCCCAGACCAGCCGGCAGGGCTTCGCCCTCGTGCGGGTCGACGGCACCTGGTACTCCAGCTCGGTCACGGGTGACCGCAGCGACGTCCCCGCCTCCCTCGTCACCGTGGTCGACTCGGGTGCGGCAGCCCGCCAGCGCGTCCACCTGGACTCGGGTCCGGCCGTGGCCGTCGGGGTTCCGCTCTCGAGCGCCTCGAGGGGCACCGCGTACGTCGAGCTGGTGCCGATGGGTGAGGTCTCCGACGCCGTCAACCGCATCCGCCAGGGCCTCATCCTCGCCGCCGCCGTCACCACGTTGGCCGGCGTGGTGGCCGGCCGCTGGGCGAGCGCGCGGATCCTGCGGCCCGTGAGCCGCACCGCCGAGGCCGCCAACCTCATCAGCGAGGGGGCGCTGGACCGCCGGCTCGAGAGCGACGGCGATGCGGACCTGGAGCCGCTGGTCCAGTCGTTCAACAACATGGTCGACGGGCTGCAGAGCCGCATCGAGCGCGAGGCCCGCTTCGCCTCCGACGTCAGCCACGAGCTGCGCACCCCCCTGGCCGCCATGCTCTCGGCGCTGTCGGTCGCCCGCCGGCGGGTCAAGGAGCCGGCGGGGACCGAAGCCCTCGACCACCTCCAGCGCGAGGTCGACCGCTTCACCACCCTCATCACCGACCTGCTCGAGATCTCCCG
>CAZCVS010000230.1:0-5619 GCA_964501845.1 uncultured Iamiaceae bacterium | reverse complement strand
GGCGAGGAACTGGTGGTGGAGGCGGTCGACGTGGCCCGAGCGCAGGGGCAGGTCGCCCGCCGCCGCGTCGCGGTCCTCGTCGGGCAGCAGCGAGTCGTCGCGAAGCGTCGAGGGGAAGGTGCCTTCCGCCATGCCGACGAAGATCACCAGGTCCAGGTCGACGCCGACCCCCATCGACACCGGCCCGACGAGCACGCCTTCGCCGAAGCGGCCGTCTCGCCCGAGGTCGGCCTCCAGCTCCACGGCCAGCGCCCGGGCGAACACCTCGAGGCTCACCGGGCCCTCCAGCTCGTCGAGCACCGCCAGGCGGTCCAGCGCCAGCACCAGCCGTTCGGCCGCCCGCCGTTCGGCCTCGGGCCACGCCGTGCGGCGCGACGGGCCGCCGAGCGTGTCGGCCAGCACCTTCTTGGTCCAGCGCACGCGGTCGGCCCAGCTACTGGGTGCCGTCGCTCCCGCCAGACGGTCGGCCAGCCCGAGGACGAACGTGCGCAGCGCGAGCGCTCGCTCGGCATCGGCCCGCTTGCGGTCGATGCCGCCGCGGGTGCGCTCCTCGTCGGTGCCTTCGGCCTCGTACCGGTCAGCTTGCTCGGTGAGGCGGTCGGCCAGGTGCTGGAGGCGCTGATCCCAGTCCGCCACCCCGGCCACCACGCCGGCCTCTCGGGACAGGCGCTCCCACGCCGTGGTGGGCGCCCAGCCGCCCTGGTGGAGGATCGGCGCGCCGGCCAGCCAGGCGAACACGTCCTGGCGGCGGAACCCGGTGGCGGGCAGGTCCAACAGACCGAGGAGCGTGCGGCCGGCGACCCGCCCGGCGAGCGCCACCGTGCCGGCCCCGTTGGTGAGGACGCCGGCCCCGTCGAGGTGGTGCTGGAGGAGGCGACCGTAGGGCTCGGGCGACGCGTGCAGGACGGCGATGCGGTCGAGCGAGGTCCCGGCACGGACGGCATCGACCACGGTGCGCACCGCGGCGCGGACCTCGTCGTCGGCATCGGATGCGGTGACGAGGCGGGTGGCCTCGGGTGAGACGACGTGGGGCAGCGACGGGGCGTCGGGCGGTGGGCCGAGGTCCGCGCCCAGCCGGGCGACGGAGCGGGCGACCTCGCCGTCGGCCTTGGCCACCCCGGTGGTGCCGGCCAGCACGCTCAGCTGCGTGGCCGACCCGAGCGCCGTGAGCAGCGCGGCGGCGTGGCGCGACAGCCGCTGGGGCAGGTGGGCCACGACCGCCCCAACCTCGGCCGGCGCCGCGCCGTGTCGGACTGCATCGGTGGCCGCGGTCATGAGGTCCTCCTCGTCGTACCAGCCGTCGGTCAGGCGGGCGAGGGTGGCCCGGTGGACGCGGATGACCTCGGCCGCCCGGTCGCTGGAGGCGGCCAGCGCGTCGAGCGACGCCGGGCTGAGGTCCCGCAGCTCCCGGTGGGCAGCCACCAGCGCCGACTCCGTGGCCGCGTGCCCTGCGACCGGACCGAACGCCCCGGGCTCGTCGCCCAGCGCCCCGCGGACGGCCGCCCCCAGCACCGGTACGGACACCGGCCGGCGTCCGGCCGCGGCGAGCGATGCGGCGCCGAGCAGCTCGGCCAGGCGGTACGGCGTGACGAACGTGACCCCGATGAGCCCGGGCCCGGCGCCGCACACCGGTCCCACCGCGCCCGAGGCCAGCAACCGCCGCGTCGACACACCGACCTGGTTGGAGGGGACCACCACGGTGACCGGCGTCAGCGGCTCGGCCCCCTTGATGCGGGAGATCTCGACGCGCAGCGCGGTCGCCGCCTCCGTGCCGTACCGCACCCACTGACCGCTCGGCGATGTCACGCCGAGGACCATACCGATGGGGTGTGACACTGCGATCTGAGGCGATCGCGGGCGGGGTGGCCGCGGGTACGGTGCGGTGGCAGGGTGCTCGACGAGCGGGCGACCCCATCGACAGGAGCGGGACATGGCCGACGACCAGCAGGTGCAAGCGGCGGCGAGGGCGTACATCTACGGGTACCCGCTCCTCTACAACCTCGATGAGATCCAGAAGCTCCCGGACGGGAGGGCGACCATCTCCGGCGGTGGGGCGGTGCCGTGGAACACGTTCGGGTTCGCCCGCGAGCTGCTCGGTCCCGAGACCCGCTTCGTCACGCCCAACAACGACACCCTCTACCTGATCGCCCCGCTCGACCTCTCCGGTGGGCCCGTCCGCGTCGACGTGCCCGACACCGCGGACCGCTACTACGTGCTCCAGTGCGTCGACGCCTGGACCAACAACTTCGCCTACATCGGCCGGCGCGCCACGGGAACCGGGGCGGGCAGCTTCACGTTCGTCCCGCCCGGGTTCTCCGGGTCCGTCGACGACGGCTCCACGGTCATCCACGCGCCGTCGACCGTGACGGTGATCGTCGGGCGCATCCAGGTCGACGGTGAGGCGGATCTGCCCGCCGTGCACGCCCTCCAGGACCAGTTCGTCCTCACCGCCGCCGACCCCGGGGCCTCGCGCGCTGGGATCCCGACGGCTGCCGATGGCGTCGCGGAGGATCTCGTCTGGTGGGACCGGTTCCGCACCGCCCTCGCTGCGTTCCCTCCGCCGGAGGGCGATGCGCCGTTCGTCGCCATGCTCGGTCGCTTCGGCCTGCTCGACGCCGAGTCGCCCTTCACCGATCCGGACCCGGACCTCGTCGAGATCCTCCGAGCGGGTGCCGGTCAGGGCCAGGCCATGATCGACCAGCTCGCCGGAGGCTCGGGCGGGAGCGGATGGACCAGCGCCAAGGCCTACTTCAACTACAACCTCGACTTCTTCGAGGTCGGCACCATCGACTCGCCGGAGTGGAAGATCGAGGACCGGTCCAAGGCCGCGGTCACGCGGGCGGTGGCGGCCCGCGCCGGTCTGTGGGGCAACCACGGCTACGAGGCGAACTACGACTCGATCCACGCCGATGCCGACGGCGAACTGCTCGATGGCAGCCGGAGCTACGAGGTGACGTTCAACCCGCCGCCGCCGGTGGACGCGTTCTGGTCGCTGACCATGTACGACGTGCCCCGCTTCTACCTGGTGGCCAACCCGATCGACCGCTACTCCCTCGGTGACCGCAGCCCGGGCCTCCAGTACGGCGACGACGGCTCGGTCACCATCTACCTCCAGGCCACCTCGCCCGGTCCCGACCGCGAGGCGAACTGGCTGCCGACGCCGCCGGAGGGCAACTTCCGCCCGGTCCTGCGCGCCTACCAGCCCGGCTCGGCGATCCTGGACGGCACCTACCCGATGCCGCTCATCGTGCGCACCGACAGCTGACCAGGTCGGCGGCGGGATCTGCTTCAGCGCGCCCGCACGTCGGAGTACGCGCTGGACAACGGATCGCATCCGGTTAATACTTAGGTTTATGCCTAAGCGTTTGGACGAGATCGACGGGGTGCTCCACGCCCTGGCCGACCCGACCCGGCGCCAGGTGGTCGAGCGTCTCGTCTCGGGTCCGGCCTCCACGTCGGAGCTGGCCGAGCCGTTCGCCATGGCGTTGCCGTCGTTCACCCAGCACATGGGCGTGCTGGAGGGGGCTGGCCTGGTGACGTCGACCAAGCAGGGACGGGTGCGGACCTACCGCATCGCCCGATCGGCCTTGGAGCTCGTCGACGGCTGGCTAGCGGAACAGCGCCGGATCTGGGAGCGCAAGCTCGACCAGCTCGACGGGCTCCTCCTCACCATGAAGGAATCGACATGACCATCACACCGCACATCCTCAACCCCGAGCTCGACCTGGAGCTGCTCCGCGAGATCGACGTCGCGCCGGAGCTCGTCTGGCGGGCCTGGACCGAGCCCGAGCTCATCAAGCAGTGGTTCGCCCCGGCCCCCTGGTCGATCGCCGACTGCTCGATCGACCTGCGTCCCGGCGGCGCCTTCGCCACGACCATGAAGTCGCCCGACGGCGAGGAGTACCCGAACGCCGGCTGCATCCTGGAGGTCGTCCCGGGCGAGCGCCTGGTGTGGACCGAGTCCATGGACCCCGGGTACCGCCCCAAGACCATCGACATGCCGCTCACCGCCATCCTCGAGCTGGAGCCCACGGCTTCGGGCGGCACCCGCTACCGCGCCGTCGCCCTCCACCAGGACCCGGCCGGCGTGAAGCAGCACCAGGAGATGGGCTTCGACGAGGGCTGGTCCGCCGCCCTCGACCAGCTCGTCGCCCTCATGTCGAGCCAGTAGGACCTCGCCTGCGGTGTGGCCGGAGCGGTCTCGGGGAATCTTCGGCCACGATGTCGAGAACCGGAGGTCCGCTCCGTCCCCTGGGTGCGACCGGTCGAACGGCCGGCACCACACAAGGAGAACCACCATGGCCAAGTACCTGCTGCTCAAGCACTACCGGGGCACGACCCCCACCCCCAACAGCTTCCCCCCGATGGATGAGTGGGCGCCCGATGAGGTCGAGGCGCACTTCCAGTTCATGCGGGACTTCTCGGCTCGGCTCGAGGAGACCGGCGAGATGGTCAGCGGCGATGCCCTCTCGCCCGACGGGGTGTGGGTCCAGTCCCGCGGCGACGGCCAGGCGCCCGTGACCGACGGGCCGTTCGCCGAGACGAAGGACCTGATCGCCGGCTGGTTCATCATCGACGTCGATTCGTACGACCGGGCCATCGAGCTGGCGGGGGAGCTGTCGGCGGCACCGGGCGCCGGCGGGGAGCCGGTCAACGAGTGGCTCGAGGTCCGGCCGTTCCTGAGCGCGCCGGCTGCCGTCACCGAGTGACGGTGGACGACGTCGAGCTGCGGGCGATCGTCCCGCGGGCCCTGAGCGTCCTCGTCGGTCGCGGCGCAGACTTCGCGACCGCCGAGGACGCCGTCCAGGAGGCGCTCATCAAGGCGCTCGACTGGGGTGATGACCCGCCAGCCGACCCGACCGGCTGGATCGTCACGGTCGCGTGGCGGGCCTTCCTCGACCTGGCGCGGTCCGAAGCGTCTCGCCGCGACCGGCAGGCCCGGTTCGATGCCGAACCGCCCGGAGGTGCCGTGCCCAGCTCCGACGACACCCTGCGCCTCTACTTCCTGTGCGCCCATCCCGACCTCACGCCGTCGTCCGCCGTGGCGCTCACGCTGCGCGCCGTCGGCGGGCTCACCACTCGCCAGATCGCCCAGGCGTACCTCGTGCCCGAGGCCACGATGGCCCAGCGGATCAGCCGGGCCAAGCGCACCGTCGGCGAATCCGGGATCGACCGTCCGGGCGACATCGCCACGGTCATGCGGGTGCTGTACCTCGTGTTCAACGAGGGCTACTCGGGCGACGTCGACCTCGCCGCCGAGGCCATCCGCCTGACCCGCCAGCTCGCCGCGCTGACCGACGACGCCGAGGTCCTCGGTCTCCTCGCGCTGATGCTCCTGCACCACGCCCGTCGATCGAGCCGGACCCGGCCCGACGGCAGCATCGTCCCGCTCGCGGACCAGGACCGCAGCCAGTGGGACACGGCGCTGATCGCCGAGGGCGTCGTCATCGTGCAGGCCGCCCTCGGCCGCGACCAGCTCGGCGAGTACCAGGTCCAAGCGGCCATCGCCGCGCTCCACGCCGACGCGATGCGGGTCGAGGAGACCGACTGGATCCAGATCGTGGAGTGGTACGACGAGCTGCTCCGCTTCGCCGACACCCCGATCGTCCGCCTCAACCG
>CAZCVS010000229.1:0-5655 GCA_964501845.1 uncultured Iamiaceae bacterium | reverse complement strand
GACGATGCCCGCCATCACCGAGTTCACCTTCCCGCTCCAGATCCGCGGCTTCTCGAGGTAGAGGCCCTCCCAGAACTCCACCGTCTCGGCCTTCGCTGCATCACCTGTGTCCATCGTTCAGAACCTCCTGGCTGCCCAGGTTGGACACAAGTCACCACGGCGCCAACTCCGCTTGCCGATCCGGCAACACTCAGATCTGGCCTTCGATCACGGCACTCGCTGTGACCATGCCCCCACCGCCCGCCAGCCCCGGGGTCTACCGTCGGGGGCGGCGACCTCCGCGGGTGAGGTCCTCCTGCGAAAGGTGCTCCCATGCTGGCTGCTGATTTCGGTTCCGGTGAGGTCCTCTGGTCCCTGCTGTGGTTCGCGATGTTCTTCATCTGGGTGTACCTGCTGATCACCGTGTTCGCGGACATCTTCCGCAGCCACGACCTCACCGGATTCGCCAAGTTCCTCTGGATCTTCTTCGTGATCCTGCTCCCCTACCTCGGCGTGTTCGTGTACCTCATCGCGCGGGGCCACAAGATGAGCGAGCACGCCATCGAAGATGCCGAGGCTTCCGATGCCGCCGCCCAGGCCTACGTCCGCCAGGCCGCAGCGGGCACCGGGGTCGGCATCGCCGGCGAGCTCGAGCGCCTCGCCGACCTCCGCGACAACGGCGTGATCACCGATGCCGAGTTCGCCACCCGCAAGGCCAAGCTCCTCCAGAACTGACCGGCCGAGCCACCGGAACGCCGCCGCATCGCCGCTGTGGGCTAAAGCGGGTGGGTGCCTCGTGACTCGGAGCAGGCGATGGTGGACGACTTCGATGCCTGGTACGCCGAGCTGCGCCCGACGATGGCACCCGCCCTGGCGGCGTGGTGCGGCGATGCCTCCGTGGCGGCCGACGCGCTCGACGAGGCGTTCACCCGCGCCTACGAGCGCTGGGACCGGGTGCGGCGGAGCGGGTCGCCCGCCGGCTGGGTCTGGCGCACCGCCACCAACGTCGTGCGCCGCCGCTACCGGCGCCGGTCGATGGAGCACGACCTGCTCGAACGGTCCGGCAACCACGTCCCCTCGGGCCCGGGCGACTCGATCGAGGACGACCTCGACCTGCGGGCGGCGCTGCTGCGCCTGACCGACCGGCAGCGCACCGCGATCGTGCTGCACCACATCGCCGACCTCCCGCACGCCGAGGTCGCCGACGCGATGGGCGTGGCCACCGGGACGGTCGCCGCCACCCTCCACCAGGCCCGGGCTCGGCTCGCGGCCGAGCTCGGCGTCCCCGACGTCGACCCGCTCGCGCCGTCACCCGCCGCTGTCCCTCCCGCCGCCTCCGACACGTCCACGGACGGAGCACCCTCATGACCGACCTCGAACCCCGCCTCCACCACCTCCGCCAGACCCCGGTGCCCGCCGGGCCCGGCCCCGCCGAGGTGCGCACCCGGGCCGACCGCCGCAAGGCCCGGCGCCACCGCCGCCTCGCCCTGGGCGCCGTTCCCGTCGTCGCCCTGCTGGTCGTGGCCGCTGCCACCGCGCTCACCGGCAACGACCGGTCCGAGTCCGTCGTGACCGGGACCGATCCGATCACGACGGAGACCACCATCGCCTCGACGACGACCGCGGCCGGACCGACCACGACCAGCCCGCGGACCACGCTGGGGGGCCTCGAAGGCCTCACCATCGACGTGACACCGACGACGGACCTGCGCGACGGGCAGCTCGTCACGGTGGAGGTCGGCGGCATCGAGAAGCTCACCAACCCGATCATCATCTTGTGCACCGGTGACGTGACCCAACAGACGGCGGCGCGCGCCTGCGACCTGACGCCGCTGGAGCTGGGCGGGACCTCCGAGGGCGACGACGGGTTCTCCGACACCCAGCAGGTGGCCGTCCGACGGATCATCCGCCTGCCCCAGGAGGCCAACGCGGAGGACGATCAGGGTGGCCCGTGGGACTGCGCCACCGAGCCGGCGGGCTGCGCGCTCGTCGTCGGCAACAACTCGCTTCCGGCGACGGGCGTCGGTGTCCCCGTCACGTTCTCCGCTGACGGCTTGCCCACCCCGACGGTGTCCGTCGCGCCGACCGACGGCCTGCAAGACGGCCAGGAGCTCACCGTCGACGCGACCGGCCTGCGGCCGAACACCACCTACCAGCTCACCCAGTGCGGCCAGGGCGACGATGCGGTGTGCGATGAGATCACGTGGCCGTCCGCCAAGACCGACGGCGACGGGATCCTCCGCACCACGTATCCGGCGCACACGGCCATCTACGGGTGGCGGGGACGTACGGACTGCACCTCGGAGCCTTGCGTGATCCAGGTCGGCGCGGAGGGAAGCGAGGCCGCGGCATCCGCTCCGATCGGGTTCGCTCCTGATGCCGTCGCCCCGGCCCCCCGCCTCGAGGTCTCGACCCCGGGGCCTTACCAGGACCAACAGGTCGTCACCGTCACCGGCACCGGCTTCCGACCCGGCCAAGACATCGGCTGGGAGATCGGCCAGTGCCCGAACGACAAGGACACGGCGGTCGAGGAACGCTGCGGCTACGACACCATCGGTGATGCGGTGGTGGTCGACGAAGCCGGCACCTTCTCGCTGGAGGTCCGCCTCCACCGGACTGGGGCGTGTGGCCAGCCCGCGGGCTGCCACCTCGGCTGGGTCATCAACCACGGCCCCACTCTGGCGAAGGTCCCGCTCGAGTTCCGCTGACCTCAGGTGAGACGGGACACGCCGCCGATGGGACACCGGGAGGATCGGTAGCGTGCGGCCACCGTCGAACGAGGGGCGACACGGGTGCACGACGCCGCAGACCTGCCTGATCCGGAGTACCTGCCACGACGCACGGTCGCCGAGCGCGTCGCCCGCGGCGCGAGCCTCCAGGCGGAGGTGCCCGTCGAGCGCCATGGTGCCTGGCATCCCCCCGAGGGCCGGGCGGACCCCGTCGCCATCCTCGAGCGCCAGGGCGAGAGCCGGGATCCGACGCTGCTCCCGATCCGCTACGGGCGCATGGCGGCGTCGGCCTTCGCGTTCTACCGCGGCGGCGCTGCCATCATGGCCGCCGACCTCTCGGGCACCCCGGTGAGCGGGCTCCCCGCCCAGCTCTGCGGCGATGCCCACCTCCTCAACTTCGGTCTGTTCGACACCCCCGAGCGCAGCTTGGTGTTCGGCCTCAACGACTTCGACGAGACGCTGCCCGGCCCCATCGAGTGGGACGTCAAGCGCCTGGCCGCCAGCATCGAGATCGCCGGGCGCGACCTCGGGTTCACACCGTCCGATCGGGCCGCGGCCGTGACCGCGAGCGTGCGGGCCTACCGGGAGGCGCTGCACGAGTTCGCCGACCAGCGCAACCTCGACGTCTGGTACGCCCGCCTCTCCGCCACCGACCTGCGGGACCGGCTCGCCGCCACCGGAGACCGGTCCACCGTCAAGGAGGCGAACAAGCGCGTCCGCCAGGCTCTCCAGCGGGACCACCTGCGGGCGTTCGACCGCCTCATCGAGCACGAGGACGCCCAGATCCGCTTCGTGAGCCGGCCCCCGTTGCTGACCCCGATCGAGGAGCTCCTCGACGCCGAAGGCCGGGAGCGCTACGTCGAGGTCATGCGGTCGCTGCTCCACCAGTACCGGGAGAGCCTGGCGCCGGATCGCCGGTCGCTGATCGAGTCGTACCGCTTCGTCGACATCGCCCGGAAGGTCGTGGGCGTCGGCAGCGTCGGGACTCGGGCCTGGGTGATCCTGCTCATGGGCCGCGATGCCGGCGATCCGCTGCTCCTCCAGCTGAAGGAGGCGCAACGCTCGGTGCTCGCCCCGTTCGCCGGTGACGTCGAGCACGGCTCGCAGGGCCGCCGGGTCGTCGAAGGCCAGCGGCTGATGCAGGCCACCAGCGACCATCTGCTCGGCTGGACCCACCAGGTCGGCTTCGACGGCCGGGCCCGCGACTTCTACGTCCGCCAGCTGTGGGACGGCAAGGCCTCCATCGACGTCAACCACCTCACCCCCGCCGGGCTCCGCGTCTACGCCGAGAGCTGCGGGTGGACCCTGGCCCGGGGCCACGCCCGTTCCGGCGACCGCATCGCCATGGCCGCCTACGCCGGGAGCGACCCCGCGTACGACGAGGCGATGACCGCGTTCGCCCGCGCCTACGCCGACACCAACGAGGCCGACCACGCGGCCCTCGTGGCCGCCATCGAGTCGGGCCGCCTCACTGCCGTCGACGGAATCTGAGGCCACGACCGGCCGTCCCGTCGACGGTCTTGCCAAGGGCCAGCCGCGCCAGGGCAGCTGAACGACCGGACCTGGCGCTACCAGCCGTCGGGCAGGTCAGTGAAGTTGGGGGTGCGGCCCTCGGCGAAGGCGGCGAACGCCTCGAGGTTGGCGGGGCCGCCGAGCAGTTCGACGAACGCGGCGTTCTCCCGTTCCCGGGCCGCCTCGATCTGGGGGCGCAGCGGCTCGGTGATGACGCGCTTGCAGGCGACGAGGCTGGAGATCGGCAGCGCCGCGAGGTGCTCGGCGTGCTGACGGGCGGCAGGCAGCAGATCGTCAGGCTCGGTCAGCTTCCAGACCAAGCCCATCTCCTTGGCCTCCGCCGCGCTGATCCACTCGGAGCTGAGCAGCATCCACGTGGCGTTCTGACGCCCGATCAGCTGGGGGAGCAGGAAGCTGGAGGCTGCCTCCGGCGCCACCGCCAGGCTCGTGAACGGGCACTTGAGCTTGGCGGCGGTGCTCATGAAGACGAGGTCGGCGAACCCGAGGATGGTCGCCCCGATGCCGAGACCGAGCCCGTTGACCGCGATGACCAGCGGCTTGGGGAAGTCGGTCAGCGCATCGATCAGGCCGAGGAATCCGTGCGTGCCCTCGACGAAGTTGTCGGGGTCCATCACGCGGGCGGCCATCTCCACCAGGTCGGTGCCGGCACAGAACGCCCGCCCCTCGCCGGTGAGGAGCACCACGGCGACGGCGGGATCGGCGGCCGCGGCGAGCAATCCCTCGGTCAAGGCGTCGTAGAGCGCTTCGTTGCAGGCGTTGAGCGCATCAGGCCGGTTGAGGGTGAGGGTGCGGACCCGTGCCTCGTCGTGGACGATGACCGGCGGTGCCTGTTCCAGCTCGGTGCTCATGTGGTTGCTCCCTGGGTCGGCCACATCTGACGACCCGTCAGATGTGGCCGACATGTTGCCTGTCGCTCGCCGCCGCCGCCACTCGACAGCTGGCCGAAACGGCGAACGACCCGCCCGGAGGCGGGTCGTTCGTGCGTTCAGGTCGTCCGACGTGTCGGCGATCCGGAGTCAGGCCGGGCAGCCGCCGCCCTTGATGGCTCGACCGCTCAGGCGCCAGGGCGCCCAGCCGTCGCCGTACGCCTTGTAGTTCTTGTCCGAGAGGCGCTTGGCCGCCTTGGCGTTCTTGCTCGGGTCCTTCATCTCGGAGAACTCGTACCCGAGCTCGCTCTTGATCCACGTCTTGTGGAGCGGCATGAGCTGGAAGAGGCCGGTGGCGCCGCTGCTGCGGTTGACCGCATCGGCTCTCAGGTTGGACTCGCGCTGGGCGATGCGCTCCGCGCACTTGGCGTTGCCGCCCCAGTGATCGGCGATGGCGTTCTTGGCCACGACCTCGGGCGTGCAGGCGGTGGTGGCGAAGGCGACTCCGACGATGGCCAAGAGGCCGATCGAGAGGTGGATCGCCTTGC
>CAZCVS010000228.1:0-5685 GCA_964501845.1 uncultured Iamiaceae bacterium | reverse complement strand
CGACCATGCGAGGGAGCAGGTAGGCGCCGCCGCCGTCGGGTACGAGGCCCCGGCGAACGAACACCTCGATGAAGCGCACGCCCTCGCTCGCCACCACCAGGTCGCAGGCCAGCGCGATGTGGGCGCCGATGCCGGCGGCAGTGCCGTTGACCACGGCGATGACCGGCTTCTCGCAGTCGAGGACGGCGGCCACGAGCTGCTGGGCGCCCTCGCGGATCATCTTGGCGACCTCGCCCACGCCGCGCTTGGGAGCATCGTCGGGACGGGGCGCCGGCGGCCGGGAGGCCCGCAGGTCGGCGCCGGTGCAGAACGCATCGCCGGTGTGGTTGAGGACCACGGCCCGCACGCCCAGGTTGGCGCTCGCCTCGCCCAGCAGGGCGATCACGCGGTCGCGCTGGTCCGGGCTGATGGCGTTCTTCACGTCGGGCCGGTTGAGCGTAATGGTTGCGATGCCCCGCTCGTCGATGCGGTGCTGGACCTGCTCGGTCAGGGGAAGCTCGGACGAGGGCGTGGACACGGGTGGCTCCAGTGGTTGGGAGGACAGCGGGGGCAGCGTACGAGCTGACCTGACGGGTCGTCAGATCGGGGGAGGGGGTGGTTCGGCGTCGCGGACGAGAGCGCTGAGACGGCGGCGATCGACCTTCTGCATGGCGGTCAGGGGGATGTCGTCGACGAGCACCAGGTCCTCCGGGAGCTTGTGGTGCGCCAGGCGCTCGTGGGCGTGATCGCGCAGGCTGGCGAGCGTCGGCGGGTCGGCCGGGTCGGTGGGTACGACCACCGCGACGCCGATCTCGCCGAGCACCTCGTCGGCCCGGGGGATCAGCACGACATCGGCCACTTCGGGGTGCGACGCGAGGACGCCCGACACCTCGGAGGGGAAGACGTTGTACCCGCCGCGGATGAACATCTCGCCCTGTCGGCCCGCGAGCGTGAGGCAGGAGGAGGCGTCGACGGACCCGAGGTCGCCCGTGCGCAGCCAGCCGTCGACCAGGGTCTCGGCCGACGCTTCCGGGTTGCGCCAGTAGCCCGACATGGTGGCGTCGGAGCGGATCCAGACGGCGCCGACCTCGCCATGGGGGAGCGGTCGATCGTCCGCCCCGCGCACCTCGATGCCGATCCCCGGCCGAGGCCGCCCGACGGTGTGCAGTGCCTCGTCGTCGGGCGCGTCGGGAGCGGTGCCGGTGCCCACCCCACCGGACTCCGTGGACGACCAGCGGATCGAGTACGCCGCCTGGAACCGTCGCCGGGCCTCCTGCACGAGCGCCGGCGGCGAGGCCGCGCCGCCCATCACGAGGAGGCGGACGCTCGACAGGTCGCGCCGGTCGAAGTCCGGGTCGCGCAGCAGCAGGGCGACCTGGGGCGCCACGCCGCCGATGGTCTCGATGCGCTCCCGCTCGACGAGGTCGAGGACATCAGCCGCCCGCCACCGGGCGAGGAGGTGCGTCGTGGTGCCCATGCGCAGGTACCAGGGCAGCTTGGTCGTGAAGCCGACGTGGGCGAACTGGGTCGAGCCGTACTGCGGGATGCGGCGGGTGGTGCCGACAGCGTGGCCGACGTCGTAGCCGACGATGGCGTCGAGTTGGCGATCGGTGAACCAAGCGCCCTTGGGCACGCCGGTCGTTCCCGAAGTGAAGACGATCGCCACGGGGCGGTCCGGGTCCGGAGCGATCGGTTCGGGTGACGCGCCTGGCAGGCCGAGGGCATCGACCTCGTCGGGGACCGAGAGGACGAGGGACGGTTCCACGCGGTCGAGGCAGGCCGCTTGCTCGACGGGGGTCAGGCGGGGGTTGACGCCGGCGGTGGCGGCTCCGACCTTGGCCGCGGCCACGTACGCCACCACCCAGGAGGTCTCCGATGGGAGCGTGAGGGCGACCACGGCACCTGGTCCGATCCCTCGACGGGCCAGGCCGGCCGCGACCTCGTCGCTGCGGCGGTGCAGGTCGGTGTAGGTAAGCGCAGAGCCGTCGGGGTCGACCAACGCCGGGCGGTCACCGAAGCGGGCCGCGGCCCAGGCGACGGTGGCTGGGAGGAAGGCGGCGTCGGTCGGCTCCGGGGGAGCGGCTGGGGGCACGGTGGCTGACGTTAGCGACGCAGTGCCGAGGGGCGGGTGGGACGTCAGCCGCTGGGGATCGTGGTGCCGATGGTGGTCGTGGTGTCTCCCGCCGGGTTGCCGGGGTTGCTCCCATCGGGGGTGCGACCGCCGCAGGAGGTGAGCGACGCGAGGGCGGCGGTGAGGGCGATCGCGACGGTGATGGTTCGGGTGCGGCGGCGCATGGATGGTTCCTCCGGAAAGCTCGGCACCATCCTGCCCGACCTGGCCCGGCCCACCGCAGCCAGCGCGTCGGTTCTTGTCGTCGAACGACTGCCGCGGCCCGCACATCGACGACAAGAACCGATCCGTATCGCTTCTTGTCGATGATCGGCGTCGAGAGCCAGCAGGACGACGACGAGAACCGACGACTGCTCCCTCTCCCGGTCCGATCTCCGCTGCCCGATCGGGTGCAGATCCGACATGATGGGCGGCCCATGACCGCCCCCGTCTCCCTCTCGGCCGATCAGGCGCGGCGCGTTGCCCTCGGCGCCCAGGGCTTCGCCGAGCCGTCGCCGACGGGGACCGTCGACCGGCGGCACGGTCGGAAGGTCCTCGACCGGGTCGGGCTGATCCAGATCGACTCGGTCAACGTGCTCGTTCGGTCCCAGGAGCTGCCGCTGTTCGCCCGGCTCGGCGGCCACCGCCGGGACCTCATCCCGTCGATGACCAAGGGCGGCGACCTGTTCGAGTACTGGGCCCACGAGGCGTCGCACGTCCCGGTCGACCTCCAACCGCTGCTGCGGTGGCGGATGGACGACGCCCGGGAGGGGCGCGGGACCTGGAAGGGGGTGGCAGCCATCCGCCACGAGGAGCCGGGGCTGGTGCGGTCGGTGCTCGACCAGATCCGCGAGCGCGGCCCGCTCACCACGTCGATGGTCGAGGGCGGCGGTAAGCGCGGCGATGACATGTGGGCGTGGAGCCCGGGCAAGCGGGCGCTCGAGTACCTGTTCTGGAGCGGGGACCTCACCGCCCGGCGGGGAACGAACTTCGAGCGCTGGTACGACCTGCCGGAGCGGGCCCTGCCGGCCCGGGTCGTCGAGGCGCCCACGCCATCGGTGGCCGACGCCAAGAAGGAGCTGCTGGTCATCGGCGCCCGGTCCCACGGCGTCGGCACCGCCCGGGACCTGGCCGACTACTTCCGCCTCAACATCCCCGAGTCCCGGCCCCTGCTCGACGAACTGGTCGAGGAAGGCCGCCTGCTCCCGGCCGAGGTCCGGGGTTGGAAGGACAAGGCCTACCTGCACCCGGGCGCCCGTCGGCCCAACAACCCGAAGGGCCGGGCACTGCTGTCGCCGTTCGACTCGCTGGTGTGGGAGCGGTCCCGCACCGAGCGCATCTGGGGCTTCCGCTACCGCATCGAGATCTACGTCCCGAAGCCGAAGCGGGTCCACGGCTACTACGTGCTGCCGTTCCTCCTCGACGGCCGCCTTGTCGCCCGCGTCGACCTCAAGTCCGACCGCCAAGCGGGGGTGCTGCGCGTCCAGGGTGCCTTCGCCGAGGACGGCGTCGAGGGAGTCCTCGTCGCCGAGGAGCTGGCGGGTGAGCTGACGTCGCTCGCCGCGTTCCTCGGGCTGGGCGGGGTGGAGGTCATGCCCAACGGTGACCTCTCCCTGGCGCTCACCGCCGCGGTCGTCGCTTCCTGACGAATTGGGGTCAGTTGTCCGCCCGTGCGGCGGTGTTGTGACCCAAATCCATCGGTCATCCGCAGCGGCGGCCGATTGGGGTCAGTTGTCCGCCCGTGCGGCGGTGTTGTGACCCAGATCGGGTTAGCGGAGGCGGGGCTTGACGCGCTCGCCTTGGAAGGCCTTCTGGCCTTCGGCGAGGGACTCCTCGGACATGCCGAGGTTGAGGAAGGTGTTGCCCAGGTCGAGCGCCTGTTGGCGGCTGAGCTCACGGCCGGCCCAGAGGGTGCGCAGCGTCGCCTGCATGGGGCCGGCGGGCGCAGAGGCGATGGTGTCGGCCAGCCAACCAGCGGCGGCCTCGAGCTCGGCGCCGGGCACGACCTCGGAGACCAGGCCGATCTCGAGGGCCCGGGCGGCCGACAGGCGCTCGTGGTTGCCGAGCAGCGTCATGCGGAGGATCTCGCCGAACGGGACGCCGCGGTGGAGCATGAGGAGCGGTTCGTAGACGGCGGGCATGCCGTAGGTGACGTGCGGGTCGAAGAACGTGGCGTGGTCGGCGGCGATCAAGATGTCGACCTCGCCCAGGAAGTAGAACGCCCCGCCGCACGCCATGCCGTTGACGGCGCAGACGACCGGCTTCCAGAAGTCGTTGCTCTTCGGGCCGAGCGCCTTGCCCGGGTCGTCGTAGGAGAAGGGCGAGAAGTCGTACTCGACGCCGCCCTCGGACGGCACGAAGTCGCGGTCGATGCCGGTGCAGAACGCCTTGTCGCCGGTGGCGCTGAGCACGACCGACCGGACCGAGTCGTCGGTGCGCAGCGCTCGCCAGAGGCCCGACAGTTCGTCGCACATGACCTTGTTGAAGGCGTGGTACTTGTCGGGCCGGTCCAGCCAGATCCACACGACCGCGCCCCGCTGCTCGGCCTTGAGGGTGGTGAACGACGTCAGGTCGGTAGGCATGGGGTGAACGTACCGCTCGCCGTGGTCAGCCGAGGAGGTCGATGGCTGCGGCGCGCTTGACGCCCATCGTGGTCTCGACGTCGCGGTCGAGGTCGAGGTGGAGCATCTCGATCGCGTTGCCGCGCATGACCTTGTAGATCTGCTCGTCGGACAGCCCTTCCACCAGCTTCTCGGCGACCTGCTTGGTGTCGGGCCAGGTGGAGTCGGTGTGGGGGTAGTCGGTCTCGAAGGTGATGTTGTCGACGCCGACGATGTCGAGGCTGTCGACGCCGTGCTGGTCGCGGAAGAAGCAGCCGTACATGTTCCGGTAGTAGTAGGTGCTCGGCGGCTCGGGGATGAGGTCCTTGACCCCACCCCACGCCCGGTGCTCCTTCCACACGTCGTCGACGCGCTCGAGGATGTAGGGGATCCAGCCGATCTGGCCCTCGGAGTAGGCGAGGGTGAGCTTGGGGAACTTCACCAGGTTGCCGCTGAAGAGCCAGTCGCTCAGCGAGGCCATCGAGTTGTTGAACGAGAGCGAGGCGGCGACGGCGACGGGCGCGTCGCCGGAAGTGGCGGGCATGCGCGACGACGAGCCGATGTGCATGTTGATGGTGGTCTCGGTCTCCTCGCAGGCCGCGAGGAACGGGTCCCAGAAGCCCGAGTGGATCGACGGGAGGCCCAGGTGCGCGGGGACCTCGGAGAAGGTCACGGCGTGGACGCCGCGCTCGGCGTTGCGGCGGACCTCGGCGGCGGCCAGGTCCGCGTCCCACAACGGGACGATGATCAGCGGGATGAGGGCGCCGTTCGAGTCGCCGCACCACTCCTCGACCATCCAGTCGTTGTAAGCCTTGACGCAGGCGAGCCCCATCTCGCGATCAGGGTGCTCGGTGAACGTCTGGCCGCAGAACCGGGGGAACGTGGGGAAGCAGAGCGACGCCTCGACGTGGTTCATCTCCTGGTCCTCGACCCGGGCCTTCGGGTCGTAGCAGCCGGGCCGCATCTCGTCGTAGGTCATCGGCGTCATCGTCATCT
>CAZCVS010000227.1:0-5705 GCA_964501845.1 uncultured Iamiaceae bacterium | reverse complement strand
CGCTCAGCGGCGAGGAGGCCGAGCGCATCGGCCTGGTCTCGATCTGCGTCGACGATGACGAGGTCCAGGATCGGGCCCTCGCCGTCGCCACCCAGCTCGCCACGGGCGCGCAGTCCGCCATCCGCTGGACCAAGCAGACGCTCAACCACTGGTACCGCGAGCAGGCGGCCATCCTCGACGCCAGCCTCGCCTACGAGTTCCTCGGCTTCGCCGGCCCCGACGCACGCGAAGGCCTCACCAGCCACACCGAGAAGCGAGCTCCGGTCTTCGAAGGCCCCACCAGCGAGTGACCGGACGCGTCACCCGACCCGGTCAGCGGTCGCGTGCGGTGGTGGGCTGCGCAGCCACGTCGCGGTCGTAGCGCTCCTGGACCAGGGCGATGAGCGACTCCACGACGGCGTGGTCCCGTGCGGGGTCGGGGCGGGCCAGTCCGGCGAGGGCACGGCCCTGCATGGCGTTGAGGACGATGCGTGTGGTCTCGACGTAGTCGTCGACGGCCATGTGGAAGGCGTCGGGCAGCAGCAGCGTCACGAGGTCCCCGCTGGTCGCGTTCTCGGTGCCGATGACGTCGGTGAGCGCGTCGCGGAGCTCGTGATCGGTGCGGCAGCGAGCTCGCACTTCGGTGAGCGCGAGCGAGCGCGGGTCGCTGCACGCCTTCCACAAGGACTCGATGGCGATGCGGACGACGCCGTCGACCTCGGTGGGCTGCTCGGCGGCGATGCGCTCGGAGAAGCGGGTGGCGTGATCGGCCCGGCAGGACTCGAGGGCCTGCGCCGAGGTGGCGACGAGCAGGTCCCGCTTGGACGGGAAGTGCCGGAAGACGGTGCCCTGGGAGGTGCCGGCGAGCGCCGCCACGACGGGGGTGGTGAAGCCGTCGAGCCCTCGTTCCACCAAGACCTCGACGGCGGCGTCGAGCAGCCGGACGCGGGTTGCCGCGCGCCGGGAGTCGGCGCGGGCGCCCCGCGGCGGGGTCACGTCGCGCCGGTCCCGCTGGCGAGCTGCTCGGTTCCGTCGGGAGTGGGGATCCGCTCGAGGCGGAAGCCGGTGAAGCCGTAGATGACGCTGAGGATCGGGCTGGCGAAGCAGAACACGGCGTAGGGCGCGTAGCGGAGGGTCGACACGCCCAGCACGGCCGCCATGAACGCGCCGCACGAGTTCCACGGGACCAAGGGCGAGGTGACGGTCCCGCTGTCGGCGGCGAGCCGGCTCAGGTTGGTGGGGGCCAGACCGCGGTCGGCGAACGTGGCTCGAAACACCCGGCTCGGCAGAACCAGGGCGATGTACTGGTCGCCGGCGAACACGTTGAGGCCGAACCCGCAGGCGAACACGGACAAGAAGAGGGTGCCGGTGCGGCGAGCGGCGGTGATGAGCGGATCGATGAGCCGGTTGAGCAGCCCGAACTCCTCGAGCAGCACGCCGAACGTGACCGCCCCGATGATGAGCCACAGCGTGGGGAGCATGCTGGCCATCCCGCCGCGCGACAGGAGCTGGTCGATCTCGGCGATGCCGGAATCGATGGAGAACCCGTTGGCCATCGCGGCCCACGCACCCTGGATCGACCCGGCCACCCCGGTGTGGGTGGAGCCGAGCGACGTCACGAAGTCCGCCATCACGTCGGGCTGGAGGAAGGCGCCCAGGACGCCGGCGAAGATGGCGGAGATCATCAGCGCCAGCGCGGCGGGGACCTTCCGGATGGACAAGAACGCGAGCAGCACGAGCGGCAGCAGGTTGAGCGGGGTGATGTTGTAGATGCCGTTGAGCGAGTTGAGCTCGATGGTGGTGCTGATCTCGTCGCGGACCGGCGGGCCCGCCACGCCGAGGACGGCGAACACCGCGCAGGCGATCAAGAAGGCGGGGACCGACGTCCACACCTGGCTGCGGATGTGCTCGTAGACGTCGACCTTGACCATCTGAGCCGTGAGGATGGTGGTCTCCGACAGCGGTGAGGTCTTGTCGCCGAGGTAGGCCCCGGAGATGACGGCGCCGGCGGTGATCTCCGGCGACACGCCGATCATGGTGGCGATGCCGACGAGGCCGACGCCGATGGTCCCGGCCGTGGTCCACGAGCTGCCGATCGACAAGGCGATGACGCCGCAGATGAGTGCGGTGGCCAGGTAGTACCAGCTCGGGGCCAGGACCTGGATGCCGTAGTAGACGAGCGTCGGGATGGTGCCAGACAGGTTCCAGGTGCCGATGAGCGCGCCGACCGCCAGCAAGATGAAGACCGCGGTCGACAGCGACGAGAGGGCGGACTGGCCGTGGAGCTGGACGTCGTCCCAGCGGTAGCCGTTCTTCAGGGCGATCAGCGCGACGACGCCGCACGAGACGATGAGCGCAACCTGCACCGGGCCGTCGAGGGCATCGAGGCCGAACAGCGCGAGCGCCCCGGCGATGAGGGCGACCAGCGTGACGAGCGGGATGATCGAGTCGGCCAGCGACGGTGGCTTGATGGTGCGGGCCGGCGCGGCGTCGTCCGCCGCGCTGCCTTGGGGCGGGGGCCCGGGCTCGACCGCGTCGGTCACGTCGGGGACCTCACGAGGGCTCCCTCGTGGCGACGATGAGGATGCGGTCGTCCTCGTCGAAGACCCTGAGCTGGTCGGTGACCTCGGCGCGGACCGCGTTGGCCAGAGCGGCGGTGAGCGCCGACTCCTGCTCGGAGACGCCCTCGGGCTCCGGGCAGGCCATCATCGCCTGGGCAGTCTTCCCGATGGTGAGCACCGAGCCGTCGAGCTTCCATGTGGTGGCGATGGGGTTGCACCCCGCGCTGGCCGCGAGCTTGCCCCCGGGGTCGAAGGTGATGGTGGGCTCGGTGCCCTCGATGGGGGTGGCCAGAGCGTTGCCCGTGTTGAGGTTGACGATGGTCCAGGTGCCGGCGATCTCCTCGTCGAGATCGAGCCGGTCGTAGGCCAGGGAGACGCCGTCGCCTTCGAGCACGAGCCGCTTCGGATCGACCGTGTCGGCCTGGTCGACCGCGGCGAGGGCCTTGAGGTAGGCGGCCTCGGCCTTGGCGGTGGCGGCGTCGCACCCCTTGAGCGTCGACGCGATCAGGCCGATGTCGAGGCCGTGGTCGCCCTCGACCGAGAACCGGGCGGTGTAGGTGTTGCACGGGCCTTGTCCGAACAGCCGCTCGTCTTCGAACGACAGCGTGACGGTGGCCGTGGTGCGGATGGCCGGCGTCGTCTCCGCGGTGTCGAGCACCCAGGTCTGGGCCTGGAGCGACTGCAACGTGTCGGGCAGCCCCGCGGTGGCGCTGCGCGTGTCGTTGTCGGTGGGGCTGGCGCACGACGCGACGAGGAGGGCCGCGGCCAGGGCCAAGCCCCCGAGGGCGAGGCGCTGGCGGGTGGTGCGCTCGGTGGTGTGAGCCATCGGGTCTGCTCCGTTCAGATGGTGATCCACCCGCCGACGAGGCCGATGACCCCGATGACGGCGGCGATGATCGAGATGGCGAGGATCACCGGTTCGGAACCGGTGAAGAGCTTGCGTCCCTGCTCCCGCCGGGCCAGCACGAACAGGATCGTGCCGGGGGCGTAGATGACGAACGACAAGAGCATGTACCTCGGCCCGGCGGCGTAGAGGAGGAACAGCGTGTACGCGGTGGCCAGCCCGGCGATCACGATCTCCGACGTGCGTCCGGGGCTGGGCTCCGCGTCGTCGTCGGGGCGGTAGGCGATCTTGAGCGCGTAGCCGGCGGCGAGCACGAACGGGATCAGCGTGAGGGCACTGGTCATGTTGAGGGCGAAGTCGAAGGCGTTCTCCGACGCCATGGTCACGAACAACATGATCTGGACCAGGATCGTGCTCATCACGACCGACCAGATGGGGGCCCCGGCGTTGTTCGTCCGGGCCAGGAACCGCGGCATGTCGTCGTCCTTGGCGGCGACGAACAGCACCTCGGCGGCCATGAGCGCCCAGGCCAGGTAGGCGCCCAGCACCGACACGATGAGCCCGACGCTCACGAACACGGCACCCCAGCCGCCGACCGCCGCTTCGAGCACCCCGGCCATCGACGGCTGCCGCAGCTTCGCGATCTCCGCCCGCGGCAAGATCCCGTAGGAGACGATGGTGACGCTGGCGAACGTGGCCAGCACGCCGACGAAGCCGAGCACGGTGGCCCGGCCCACGTCCTCGCGCCGGCGGGCGTAGCGGGAGTAGACGCTGGCGCCCTCGACCCCGAGGAACACGAAGACGGTGGCAAGCATCGTGCCGTTGACCTGGTCGAACGTGGAACCGAGGCCGGCACCGGAGAGGTTGGCGCGGAAGACCTGGTAGTCGAAGTACACGAGGCACAGCACCACGAACAGCAGGATCGGGATGACCTTGGCGACGGTGACGACCTTGTTGATGGCGGCCGCACCCTCGGTGCCGCGCAGCACCAGGGCGGCGAACAGCCAGATGCCGATGGTGGAGAACGCCACGGCCGGGAGGGTGTTGCCCTCGCCGAGCCACGGGGCGAGCGCCCCCAGCGTCGACATGATGAGGATCCAGTAGGTGACGTTGCCCACGCACGCGCTGGCCCAGTAGCCGAACGCCGAGAAGAAGCCGACGTACTCGCCGAAGCCGGCCTTGGCGTAGGCGTAGACGCCCGAGTCGAGCTTGGGCTTGCGGATGGCGAGCGTCTGGAACACGAACGCCAGCATCAACATGCCGGTGCCGGCGATGGCCCACGCGATGAGTGCGCCCCACACCCCGGTCTCGGTGGCGAAGCGGCGCGGCAGCGAGAACACGCCCGCGCCGACCATGCCGCCGACCACCATGGCGGTGAGCGTCCCGACGCTCACCCGCGAGCGGTCGGTGCTCGCGCTCGGGCTGGTGGTTGCGTCCGAACCTGTCGTCATGCGGTCCGCTCTCCCGTTTCGATCCGCTGCCCTCGCGGTCGCAGCGTAGCTGAGTGATCAGTCACTCATCCGGACGGGTGACAGGGGAGGGGGCGTAGGATTTCACCATGACCGACACCGCTGCATCGCCCGTCGCCTCCTACGGCGTCCACTCCGAGGTCGGCAAGCTCCGCAAGGTGCTGGTGTGCGCGCCGGCCCTCGCCCACGAGCGCCTCACCCCCACCAACTGCGACGAGCTGCTGTTCGACGACGTCTTGTGGGTCCAGAACGCACGCCGCGACCACCTCGACTTCGTCGACAAGATGCGTGAGCGCGGCGTCGAGGTGGTGGAGCTCCACGAGCTGCTGGCCCAGACCATGGACCTCCCCGAGGCGCGGACCTGGCTGTTGGACCGCAAGATCATCGCCAACGAGGTCGGCTTGGGCCTCGTCGACGACACGCGGGCCTTCTTGGACTCGCTCGACTCCACGGCCCTCGCCCGCTTCCTCATCGGCGGCCTGTCGACGCGGGACCTGCCGGCCGACTTCCACTCCAGCTACCTGAACCTGGTGCGCGAGGCGCTCGGGGTCGGCGAGTACCTGATGCCGCCGCTGCCCAACACGCTCTACACCCGTGACACCACGAGCTGGATCTACGGCGGCGTCACCCTCAACCCGCTCTTCTGGCCGGCTCGCCACGACGAGACCTTGCTGATGAAGGCGATCTACGAGTTCCACCCGGACTACGTCGGCTCCACCGTGTTCTGGGGCGACCCCGAGCAGGACCACGCGCTGGCCACCTTCGAGGGCGGCGATGTCCTCATCCCGGGCAACGGCGTGGTCATCATCGGCATGAGCGAGCGCACGTCGCGCCAGGCGATCAGCCAGGTCG
>CAZCVS010000226.1:5394-5720 GCA_964501845.1 uncultured Iamiaceae bacterium | reverse complement strand
CCAGGAAGATCACGTCGTGGCCGGCGAGGATGGCGTTCTCGAGCTGGGGCAGGACGGTGTCCTCGTAGCCGAGCACGGCGTCGACCAGCGGCTCGCCCGCCCGGATGCGGGCCACCGCGTTGCGCCGGATCTCCGCCTTGACCGGCACGGACTCCCATCCGCTCTCCCGCAGTTGCCCGATCGTTGCTGGCCGACTCGACATGGAGAGGAAGCTACCGCCGTCTCCCCCGTTCTTCACCCGCCCCCGCCCGCCCCGCCCGCCCGCCGCGTGCAGTTAGGCGTCGCCACGACCCACAGGCGCACGCGGCCCACGGAGACACCGCCGG
>CAZCVS010000226.1:0-5294 GCA_964501845.1 uncultured Iamiaceae bacterium | reverse complement strand
TGGGCACGGCAGGGCGCGTGCAGTTGAGCGTCGCCACGACCCACAAGCGCACGCGGCCCACGGAGACACCGCCGGTGGGCACGGCAGGGCGCGTGCAGTTGAGCGTCGCCACGACCCACAAGCGCACGCGCCTCGTTCGGGGTGGGGTCGGCGCGCCGGTGAGCGGGACGTGGGCGGGCCGGTAGCGTCGGCGGCCATGGACCTCGGGGGCGAGTGGCGGGCGGCGATCGCCGATGAGGACCTGCGCCGGACGTGGCTCGACACCGACGACGACCACGACTGGGACCCGGTGACCGTGCCCGGCCACTGGCGCAGCGACCGCGCCTTCGCCGGCACGGACGGGCCCCTGCTGTACCGGACCCGCTTCGAGCACGACGGCCCCGCCGACCCCGCCGAGCGGTGGTGGCTGCGCTTCGACGGCATCTTCTACCAAGGGGACGTGTGGCTCGACGGGGGCTACGTCGGCGACACGGAGGGCTACTTCTTCCCCCACACCTTCGAGGTCACCGAGGAGCTGGCCGCCCGCCGGGCGCACACCCTCGGCGTCGAGGTGACGTGCAACCCGCCGGGCGACCTGACCGCCAAGCGCAACATCACCGGCTCGTTCCAGCACGCCCCCTACGTGGATCCGGCGAGCAACCCGGCCGGGATCTGGCGACCGGTCCGCCTCGAGCGCACCGGACCGGTGCGGATCCGCCACGTGCGGATCCTGTGCCGCGACGCCAGCGACCGGCTCGCCACCGTCGCGTTCCGCGCCGTGCTCGATGCCGCCACGGCGTGCGAGGTCGCGCTGCGCTCGACCGTGGGCGATCAGGAGGTGGTCGAGCACCGGCGGCTCGCCGCCGGCGAGAACCAGGTCGAGTGGACGATGGGCATCGACGAGCCGGCGCTGTGGTGGCCCCACGCCCTCGGCAACCAGCCGATGCACGACGCCACGGTCGAAGTCACGCCGCTCGACGAGTCGTCGAGCCCGGTGGGCGACGGGCCGAGCCACCGCGTCACCCGCCGCATCGGGCTGCGCGAGGTGGCGCTCAAGAGCTGGGTGCTCCACGTGAACGGCGAGCGGATCTTCCTCAAGGGTGCCAGCCAGGGCCCCAGCCAGATCCGCCTGGCCGAGGCCACACCGGAGGACCTCGCCCGCGACGTGCAGCTGGCCAAGGACGCCAACCTCGACCTGCTCCGCCTCCACGCCCACGTCAGCCGCCCCGAGCTCTACGCCGCGGCCGACGAGGCCGGGATGCTCATCTGGCAGGACTTCCCGCTCTACCGGGGCTACTCGCGCAGCATCCGCAAGCAGGCGCAGCGCCAGGCCCGCGAGGCCGTCGATCTGCTCGCCCACCACCCGTCGGTGGCCATCTGGTGCGCCCACGACGAACCGCTCACCATCGACCACGCCGCCGGAGCAGGCCTCGACGACCTCACCGCCCCGGCGCGCTACGTGCTGGCCCAGGAGCTGCCGTCGTGGAACCGGTCGATCCTCGACCGCTCGGTGAAGCGGGCCATCGACAAGGCCGACGGGAGCCGCCCGGTCATCGCCCACTCCGGCGTGCTCCCCCACCCGCCGCAGCTCGACGGCACCGACACCCACGTGTCGTTCGGCTGGAACCACGGCGACCAGCGCGACCTGGCCGGGTTCGCCCGCGCCCTCCCCCGCCTGGTCCGCTTCGTGTCCGGGTTCGGCTCCCAGTCGGTGCCCGGATCGGCGGCGTTCGCCCACCCCGAGCGGTGGCCGAACCTGGACTGGGAGGAGCTGGCCGAGCACCACGGCATGGCGGCCGCCGTGTTCGACCGGCGCCTCCCGGCCGTCGACCACCCGTCGTTCGAGGCGTGGCAGGAGGCGACGCAGGCGTACCAAGCCGAGCTGCTGCGCCACCACGTCGAGACGCTCCGCCGGCTCAAGTACCGGCCCACGGGCGGGTTCGCCGCCATCGGGTTCGCCGACAGCCAGCCCGCCATCTCCGCCTCGGTCCTCGACCACGAGCGGGTGCCGAAGGCGGCCTACGGCGCGCTCGCCCGGGCGTGCCGCCCCGTGATCGTGGTCGCCGACCGCCTCCCCGCCGAGGTCCTGGGCGGCGACACGCTCGCGCTCGACGTCCACGTCATCAGCGATCTGCGAGCGCCGGTGGAGCAGCTCGAGGTGGCGGCCCGGCTCTCGTGGAGCGGCGGTGAGCAGCGCTGGCGGTTCGGCGGCGCGATCGCGGCTGACACCTGCATCCGCGTCGGCACCCTCCAGGTGGAGGTGCCCGACCGGCCCGGCCCGCTGGCCTTGGACCTGGTGCTCACCGGCTACGGCCTGGGCGGCGAGGCCATCGAGCGCCGCGACCGCTCACGCATCGTCGTCGGGTAGGCACCGGCCGGAGACGGCGTAGAGGCGGGCAACCCGCGCCGCGGCGTCGGCGGACAGGTCGAACTCCTCGGCGAGGTCCGCGACGGTGACCGGCCCGACGCTGCCGCGCTCGGCGAGGAACCGGGCGATCTGCGCCGGTGGGACCAGGCGGCGCAGCGCGATCCGCCACACCCGCTCCTCCTCCAGCTCCATCGTGGCCGCGGTGGCCTCCGGCCAGCCGACGCCGCGCTCGGCGTGGACCAGTTCGTGGGCGAGGACCTCTTGGCGAGTCTGCCGGTCGAGCGTCTCGTCGAGGAGGATCTCGTCGCCGTCGGCCCGCCGGGTCCAACGGCCCCGCTCGTCCTGCAGCGGCGCGAACCAGAGCTCGATCGACGTGGCGCGCAGCGCGGCCCAGGGGTTCCATCGGTCCATGCCCCCAGTATCCAGAGGCCTCTGACACGCAGGAGGCGGGCAGCCGTCAGGCCGGGCGGGGACGGGCTCGCCGCTCCACGGCCTCGTTCCTGACCACCGCGCCGAGCGAATCGGCGGCGAACGTGACCGCCCGAGCGCGCTGGTCGGGCTCGAGCACCGGGTGGAACGTCGAGACACCGTCGAAGAGCAGCGCGAGCGGGTGGACGCAGAGCTGCTGGGCCAGCCGTTCGATGGTGCGCAGGGTCAGGTTCCGCTCACCCCGTTCGACGGCGCCGACGAAGGTCCGATGCCACCCGACGTGCTCGCCGAACGATTCCTGGGAGTACCCCATCTGCCGCCGGAGTCGCCGGAGATTTTCCCCGACGATGTGTTGGAGGTCACCTTCCATGGGGACACCTTCGACGACACCGCTCACCGAATCGACAGACTAATGAGTGGCAGCAACCGCTGTGACCTGCGGTTTTGATGTCCGATTCGCGATCGCGCCGAGCCGTTGCCCCCGGACGGCGCGACGGTGACCCCGGCGCAGCCCCAGCGTTTGTTCCGCGAGGTGCAGCCAGAGGTAGCGTCACAAGCGATGGCTTCCACAACCGTTGCCCGAGGCGCCTCCGCTGGCGGCGCCCGCCGGGCCAAGCGCAAGGCCCCCTTCCCGGTCGAGTTCTACCGCTCGGCGCTCGGCAAGAAGTACGTGATGGCGCTCACCGGCATCATGCTCATGGGGTTCGTCTTCGCCCACATGGTGGGCAACCTGAAGATGTTCATCGGGCCCGAGGACTTCAACCACTACGGCGAGTTCCTCCGGGAGCTCCTCGTCCCGATCCTGCCGCGCACCGTCGCGCTGTGGCTGCTGCGCTTCGGCCTCATCGGGGCGTTCGCGCTGCACATCCACTCGGCGTACTCGCTCACCCAGATGAACCGCGCCGCCCGAACCGTGAAGTACCAGTCGTCGCGGGACTACGTGGCCGCCAACTTCGCCAGCCGCACCATGCGCCAGACCGGGGTCATCTTCGGCATCTTCCTCATCTGGCACCTGTTCGACCTGACGCTCACCGGCACCGGGTACCACTACGTGCGCGGCCTCCCGTACGAGAACGTGGCCATCAGCCTCGGCCGCCCCCTGGTGGCCGTGCTGTACATGGTCGGCTCGATCGCCCTCGGCATCCACCTCTTCCACGGGGCGTGGAGCCTGTTCCAGTCGATGGGCTGGAACAACCCGAAGTTCAACGCCTGGCGGCGCAACTTCGCCGTCGGGTTCGCCGTCATCGTCACCGTCGGGAACCTGTCGTTCCCCATCGCCGTCCTCGCCGGCATCGTCAGCAACAACTAGGAGCCCCCGTGATCCTCGACTCCAAGATCCCTGAGGGCCCGATCGCCGACAAGTGGACGAACTACAAGTTCGACCGCAAGCTCGTGAACCCGGCCAACCGCCGCAAGTACGACATCATCGTCGTCGGCACCGGCCTGGCCGGCGGCGCGGCAGCCGCCACGCTGGGCGAGCAGGGCTACAACGTGAAGGCCTTCACCTTCCACGACTCGCCCCGCCGGGCCCACTCCATCGCCGCCCAGGGTGGCATCAACGCCGCCAAGAACTACAAGGGCGACGGCGATTCGGTGTACCGCCTCTTCTACGACACGGTGAAGGGCGGCGACTTCCGGGCCCGCGAGGCCAACGTGTACCGCCTGGCCGAGGAATCGGTCCGCATCATCGACCAGATGACCGCGCAGGGCGTCCCCTTCGCCCGGGAGTACGGCGGCCTGCTCGACAACCGCTCCTTCGGCGGTGCCCAGGTCTCGCGCACCTTCTACGCCCGGGGCCAGACCGGCCAGCAGCTCCTGCTCGGCGTCTACTCGCAGCTGGCACGCCAGGTCGGCCTCGGCAACGTGGCGATGTACAACCGCACCGAGCTGGTCGACGTCGTCGTCGTCGACGGCAAGGCCGCCGGCATCGTCGTGCGCGACCTGCTCACGGGCGAGGTCACCAGCCACTCGGCCCACGCCGTCGTGCTGGCCACCGGCGGCTACTCCAACGCCTTCTTCCTCTCCACCAACGCCATGACGTGCAACGTCACCGCCGCCTGGCGCGCCCACCGCAAGGGCGCGGCGTTCGCCAACCCCTGCTACACGCAGATCCACCCGACCTGCATCCCCCAGAGCGACGACTTCCAGTCGAAGCTCACGCTGATGTCCGAGTCGCTGCGCAACGACGGCCGGATCTGGTGCCCGAAGAACCCCGACGAGACCCGCCCGGCCGCGCAGATCCCCGAAGAGGACCGCGACTACTACCTGGAGCGTCGCTACCCGAGCTTCGGCAACCTCGCTCCCCGAGACATCGCCAGCCGTGCCGCCAAGGTCGTGGTCGACGAGGGCAAGGGCGTCGGCTCCCTCAAGAACGGCGTCTACCTGGACTTCTCCGACGCCATCGACCGGTTGGGCCGCCACACCATCGAGGAGCGCTACGGCAACCTCTTCGAGATGTACGAGCGCATCACCGACGAGTCGCCGTACCAGGTGCCCATGCGGATCTACCCCGCCCCCC
>CAZCVS010000225.1:0-5763 GCA_964501845.1 uncultured Iamiaceae bacterium | reverse complement strand
CCGAGCTGGAGCGCCTCCCGCAGGGAGAGCTCCAGCACCTTCTTGGCGCGCGGGGTGAAGGGGATGTGCCCGGACGGCGACGAGCCGCCCTGGCCGATGATCTCCTCGACCTGGCTGCGCACGGCTTCCAGCGAGATCCCGAGGGACTCCAGGGCCTTGGCGGCCACGCCCTCGCCCTCGTGGATGAGCCCGAGCAGGATGTGCTCGGTGCCGATGTAGTTGTGGTTGAGGAGGCGGGCCTCCTCCTGTGCCAGCACCACCACACGGCGGGCCCGGTCTGTAAAGCGCTCGAACAAGTTCCTGCCTCCCAATCAGCGGGATTCGTGGGGCGAGTGTACCGCCCGGCCCCCACAACCCCGTCGGCAGAGGACGTGTGACCTGAACCGCACCGGGGCCATCGGGCTTCTACCTGGCGATGGCGGACCCGTAGCCTGCGGCGATGGCCGAGAACCCCCTGCTGGCGCTGCCCCACGCCGAGTCCAACCGCGACCGGGTGGAGGACGAGCTGCGCAACGCCGTGGCGGCGCCCACGGCCGCGATGACCGAGATGGCCGGGCACCTGCTCGGGGCGGGCGGCAAGCGGGTCCGACCCCTCTTCGCCATCGCCGCGGGGGCTTGCCGGCCCGGCGGGTCCGACGGCCCGGCGCCGATCGACGTGGTCCGCGGCGGCGTGTCGGTCGAGCTGGTCCACCTGGGTTCGCTGCTGCACGACGACGTCATCGACGAGGCGGTCACCCGCCGCGGCATCGAGAGCGTGAACGCCCGCTGGGGCAACCTGCGGGCCATCCTCGCCGGCGACTTCCTCCTCGCGAAGGCCTCGGAGATCGCGGCGTCGCTCGGCACCGAGGTCGCCGGCCTGCTGGCTGCCACCATCGGCGAGCTGTGCACCGGCGAGGTGATCGAGCTCGACGACGCCTACAACGTCGAGCGCACCGAGGCCGCCTACCTCCAGGCCATCGAGGGCAAGACCGCCTCGCTGCTGTCCACCGCTTGCCGCATCGGCGGGATCGTGGCCGACCTCCCCCGCGCCGACATCGACCGGCTGACCGAGTTCGGCCGGTCCTACGGGATGGCGTTCCAGATCGTCGACGACGTGCTCGACGTCATCGCCACCGACGAGCAGCTCGGCAAGCCCGCGGCCCATGACCTGGTGGAAGGGGCCTACAACCTGCCGACGCTCCGGGCCCTCGCCGGCTCCCAGGGCGACGAGCTCCGCGAGCTGCTCGGCGCCCCCATCGAGGGCGAGGTGTGGACCCAGGCCCGGGACCTCGTCCGCCAGGGCGACGCGGTCGACACCTCCATCGAGACCGCCCGGGAGTACGTCGTCGCCGCGTGCGACCTGCTCGCCCCGTTCGAGGGCCACGCGGCCGCCGCCGGCCTCCAAGGCGCCAGCCGCCACCTCATCGACAGCCTCGAAGCCATCCGCACCCCCGCCTGACCCGCCCGCCGACCGGCGCCGGGGTCAGGGCCTCGGCGCGAGGACGACGCCTTCGGTTGGCGACATCGCCAGGACCGCGGCGGTGCGGTCGTGGCTGGCGACGAGCTCGTTGCGGAGACCGGCCGGCAGGTTGGGGTCGGTCAGGGTGGGTGGGATCGGCAGCACCCGGTACGAGCCGGGCTCGATCCACGTCGGCACGGCGAGGATCTGGTCGACCCGGTAGCGGCCGTCGCCGTCTTTGACGGCGACGAGCACCGCGGTCAGGCCGTCGCTCCTGGGGGCCTGACGCTGGTTGGCGAGGTGGTTGCCCAGCCCCCACACGACGAGCGTGCCCTCCACCCGCTCGATGGGCTGCACCACGTGGGCGTGGTGGCCGACGATGACGTCGATGTCGGGCCAGGGCAGCAGATCGGCGGCGGTCTGGCGCTGATAGCCGTCGGGGGCGTGCTGGTACTCGGTGCCCCAGTGGAGGCTGACGACGATGAGCTGGGCCCCGGCCTTCCGTGCGCGCGTCGCATCGGCGTGGATGCGGTTGACGTCGATCAGGTTGGCGGCGAAGGGGGCGTCGGCCGGCAGCCGGTACCCGTTGAAGCCGTACGTGTAGCTGAGGTGGGCGACCTCGGCCCCACCCACGTCGTACATCGTTGTCGCCGCTCCCTCCTCCGCGGTGCGGGCGGTCCCGGCGTGGCGCAGCCCGTCGAGGTCGAAGCGATCGAGCGTCACGCCGATACCGGCCTGCCCCTGGTCGAGGCTGTGGTTCGACGCCGTCGAGCAGCCGTCGTACCCGGTGACCTTCACCGCATCGATCAGCTCCACCGGTCCGCCGAACGACGGGTACCCGGAGAGCTGGTCCTGGTTCGCCGCCGCCGGCACCTCCAGGTGGCAGATGGCCACGTCGGCGCCTTCGATGATCGGGCGCATCGGGGCGAGCATCGGCTTGAAGTCGTACCGGTCACCGCGGCCGCGCCCGTTCTGCCCCGCCACCGCGACCACCGGGAGGTGCGGGAGGAGGTCGCCGGTGAACGCCAGCGTCATCGAGCTCGGGCCCGGTGGCGGTGGCACGGTGGTGGTCGTCGGCGGGGCGGTGGTCGAGGTCGTCGTGGCGGTGCTGGTCGACGCCGTGCTGGCCGGAGCCCGTGTGGTCGATGTCGCCGTGCCGGCGGCCGAACCGCCGGAGGCATCGCTCGAGCAGCCGGCGAGGGCCGCCAGGGCGACGCCGGCGACGACCGCCGCTGCGCCCCGCACCCCGCGTCCCATCACGCGGCGGACGCTACGGCACCCCTGCCGGCACGGACCGGACCCCGTACGCTTCGCCCATGGCGGCCACCGCTCCCACCGACCGGCGGGTCGTCACCGACCTCGAGTGGGGCGTCGCACGCGGCATCGCCGGCTTCCGCTGGCTGGCCCTCGCCTGGGCCGCCATCGTCATGTACCTGACGCGAGCTGAGGTCGACGGGCCGGTGCTCGGGATCGCCCTCCTCGGCGCCGGTCTGATCGTGACCGCGACCAGCACGGTGGCGACGATCCAGCGTCGGTCCTGGGCGTTCCACCCCGCGACGGTGGTCGCCGAGCTGTGCGTCGGCGCGTCGATGCTCCTGCTCGACGGCAGCGTGTACGAGCGGATCCACAGCCAGAGCGTCGGGTCGGCGTGGCCGGTGGCCGGGGTCTTGATGGCGGCCCTGGTCGGCGGGCCGATCGCTGGTGCCAGTGCCGGCGTCGCGCTCGGGATCGCCCGCTGGACCGGCATGCAGATCGCCGACTGGCCCCGGCACCCAGGATCCATGTCGGTCGTGTCGAGTGGCGTCCTCTTCGCCATCGCCGGCGCGGCAGCCGGGGCGGCGATGGACCTCATCCGGCGGGCCGAGACCCAGGTGGCGCAGGCCCAGGCCCGGGAGGAGGTGGCCCGGACGCTCCACGACGGCGTCCTCCAGACCCTCGCCGTCATCCAGCGCCGCTCCGCCGACGGGGAACTGGTGCTGCTGGCCCGGGAGCAGGAACTCGAGCTCCGGGCCTACCTCGCCGGAGACCGGCCCCAGATGGAGGAGATCGGTGCGGCCCTGCGCAGCGCGGCGGCCCGCATCGAGCGGCGCGACGGCATCCGGGTCGAGGTGCTGTTCGTCGACGACGATCCGCCGTTCGTGGCACCGGCCGTGGTCGAGGCCATCAGCGGCGCGGTCGGCGAGGCCCTCACCAACGCCCACAAGCACGGCCATGCCACCCGGGCCACCGTGTTCGTCGACATCGACGACGAGGTCTTCTGCTCGGTCAAGGACGACGGCGCAGGCTTCGACCCGGGCACCGCCGCGGCCGGCTCGGGGATCACCCGGTCGATCGAGGGACGGCTGGCCGAGGTCGGCGGTCACGCCGAGGTCGACGCCCGCCCCGGCTCCGGCGTCGAGGTCCGCCTTCACGCCCCCCTCCGCCCCAAGCGCTGACCGCCAACCCCACCGAACTTTCGATGGTTGTGGTTGGCGAGCAACCGTCCGCGTCGAAAGTTCGTGGGGTTGGGGCTGGCGAGGTGGGGCCCGGGCAGACTGGGCAGGTGGCAGAGCTCCGAGCGGTGCGGGTGGTGGTGGCCGATGACCACCAGATCTGGCGATCGGGCCTGCGTGCCGATCTCGGCGACGCCTTCGCCGTGATCGGCGAGGCCGGCGACGCGGACGAGGCCATCGCCGTGATCCGCCGGGAGAAGCCCGACCTGGTGGTGTGCGATCTGCACATGCCCGGCGGCGGGGGCATCAAGGTGGCGAAGGAGTGCGGCGAGCAGACCCGCATCGTCATGCTCACCGTCTCGGAGGCGGAGCGGGACCTGCTCGACGCCGTGGCGGCCGGTGCTCAGGGGTACCTGGTGAAGAGCACACCGGTCGACGAGCTGCGCACCGCGCTGTACCAGGCTGCTCAGGGCGAGCCGGTGTTCAGCCCGAGCCTCGCCGCCCTGGTCCTGGGGGAGTTCCGGCGGATGCACAAGGGATCAGGTGGGACCCAGGCCCTGTCCGAGCGGGAGCGCGAGGTGCTCCAGTACGTCGCCCGCGGCCACACCTACCGGGAGATCGGCGAGCAGCTCTTCATCGCCGAGAAGACGGTCGAGAACCACGTCCGCAACATCTTGGCCAAGCTCCACCTCAACCGGAAGCAGGAGCTCATCCGCTACGCCCTCGACCACGGCATCGAGTAGCCGCGGGGCTCAGGTGGGGGTGAGCTCGAGCAATCGTTGGGGAGAGGTCACCTGGGTGAGGAAGTCTCCCACCGTGCGGTTGAAGGCTCCGGCTTGTTCGACCATGAACAGGTGGGCGCCGCCGCGGACCACGGCCAGCTCGGCGGTGGGGATCAGCGAGGCGATCTCCTCGCTGTCGCCCTGGGTGGTCAGCACGTCCTGGCTGCCGCACAGCACGAGGGTGGGAGCGGTGACATCGGCCAGCTCGCCCCGCAGCGAATCCTCGATCGACAAGATCGCCTGGATCTGGGCGACGAACGAGGCCACCGGCACGTTGAACGCCAACGGCCCGAGGATGGCCATGGCCGGCCAGGTGCGCTTCAACGACCGGGGACCGACCATCCACTTGAGGTTCCGGCGCACGAACTCCCGCATGCCGTAGGCCTGGGCCTGGTCGGCCCACTCGCTGAGCAGCTCCTTGCGCCACGAGAAGTGCCGGCACGCCGTGCAGGCGAGGGTGAGCGACCGCACGCGCTCGGGGTGGCGGACCCCGATGACCTGGCTGATGATCCCGCCCATCGAGGCGCCGATGACGTGGGCCGACCCGTAGCCGGCGTGGTCCAGCGCGGCGAGCGCGTCGGTGGCCATGACCTCGAGGTCGTAGGGACCCTCGGCCCGGTCCGAGCGCCCGACGCCGCGGTTGTCGACCATCACCAGCCGGAAGCGGCCGCCGAGCGCCCGCTTCTGCATGACCCAGCCCCGGGCATCGGCCCCGAGCCCGTGCACCATCAGCAGCGGCTCGCCGTCGCGCCGCCCATCGAGCGCGTACGCGATGCGGGTGCCGTCGGAGGCCTCAGCGAAGGGCATCGGGCGAGGCTAGTGCTCGTGGTCGGGGGTGACCTCGCCTCACCGGACCGAGCCAGGTCCGGTGAGGCGACATCCGATGACGCAGGCTCAGCCGGCTCGGGGGGCGAACCCCTCGGCGGCGATGAGGTCCGCGACCACCTCCGAGAGCGATGCCCCGCCGGCGAGGGCGGCGACGAAGGCGTCACGCTCGGCGATGGTGGGGGCCCGGCCGAGGAGGTAGGTGTGCACCGCCGCGGCATCGACCTGCTCGGCCGTCTTGTTCTTGTACTCGTTGGACTCCGAGAAGTTGATCATGAGCTGGCCA
>CAZCVS010000224.1:3698-5786 GCA_964501845.1 uncultured Iamiaceae bacterium | reverse complement strand
ACCTCGTCTTCTTGTTCGAGTTCCTCTCGAGTCCGTACTCGGCGAAGCGGTACCGGCACCTGATCGAGCGCTTCGAGCGCGAGTTCCCGGCGCCGCTCGTGCCGACCTACGTCGTCGAGAACCACGACCGGGCCCGCTCGCTCTCCCGCCTCGGCGGCGATCTGGCCAAGGCGCGGGTCCTGGCGACCCTGCTGTGCACCCTCCGAGGGGTCCCCGTCCTCTACATGGGCCAGGAGATCGGGATGGAGAACACCTACATCCCCCTCGCCGAGGCCAACGACCCCATCCCGTCGGTCGTCGCCAAGCGGTTGCCCGAGTGGCTGAACAAGAAGCTGCCCGAGCGACTCAACCGCGACGAGGTCCGCACACCGATGCAGTGGACCGCCGAGCCGGGCGCAGGTTTCACCGATCCGGGGGTCCGGACCTGGCTGCCGATCCACGCCGACCACACCACCCGCAACGTCGCCACCGAGCGCGACGACCCTGCGTCGCTCCTGAACTGGTACCGGGAGCTGCTCGCGCTCCGGAAGGCGGAACCGGCGCTGCGGATCGGCGCCCTCGAGCTGGCGACCGACGTCCCCGACCAGGTCATCCGCTACGAGCGCACGCTCGACGGCACCACCGTCTCCGTCGTCGCCAACCTCGGAAACCGGCAGATGACGGTCCCCGTCTCCAACGCCGTCTTGGGGGAGCGGACCACCGCGGCGCTGCTGGTCAGCGACCCCGCGGTGACCGTCGCCGGCCACCTGGTGGATCTCCCGCCCAACGCTGCCGCGGTCATCGCGATCAGCTGAACGGGGCCGGAACCGAGGCCGCAACCCGGTTCGGGAGGCGGTGGACCGCCGTACTAGGGTGATCCACCCCACGGGCTGTAGCGCAGCTTGGTTAGCGCACCTGACTGGGGGTCAGGGGGTCGGAGGTTCAAATCCTCTCAGCCCGACGTGGAGGCAGGAGCCGGTCCCAGGACCGGCTCCTGCCGCGTCCGGGCTCGGCTTGGGGTCAGCCGGCCTCGGCGATGACGGCGTCCTCGTCGCGGAGGCGGGGCTCGGTGAACCGGTTGGGCCGCAGGCCGGCCTTGTCGGCGTAGAAGCCGCGGATTCGGTCCATGTCCGCCACCACGTCAGCGGTCGGGTGGAAGGTCGGGCCGTAGCCACCCGTGCGGGTCGGGCCGTCGAGGTACGTGAGGACGATCGGGATGCCCGCGTCCGCCGCGATGCGCCGGAAGCCGGACTTCCAGTAGGTCCCCTTGGAGCGCGTGGCCTCGGGTGGGATCACGATGGCGCTGACGTGGCCGCCACGGGCCCGCTCCGCGATCGTCGTCGCCAGACCGGCCGGGTTCTCCCGGTCCACGGCGATCCCGCCCATCGCCCGGAACAGGGGAGCGAGCGGACCCCAGAACATCTCCTTCTTGCCGAGCCAGACCGGCGAGACGCCGGTGTGCCAGGCCATGGCGATCATGAGGATGAAGTCCCAGTTGGACGTGTGGGGCGCGGCCACCATCACGCACACCGGGTCGTCCGGCGGGGTCCCGGTGATCTTGTAGCGGGACAGGGCGAGGACCACACGGGCCAGAAGCGGGCGCATCCGGCACGGTACAAGGGCGCACCTGCAGGCGAAGAACCCGCGGCGCGCTCGGGCCGGATCGGCCCTGGCCGTCCCGATAGCATCGAAGCCACCATGGAACTCCTCCTCGCACTCGGTCTGGTGGTCGCATCCGTGTCGGCCATCCGGGGCGTGTGGTCCCCCTGCGGCCTCTCGATGCTCTCGTCCATCACCCCCATGACGGAGGCCGGCCGGGGCAACCGCTTCTCGGTCACGGCCCGCTGGTTCGTCCTCGGGGGCGTGGCCGGCGGCCTGAGCCTGGGGGTGCTGGCGGCCGGCGGCGCCGCGCTGGTGGCCCTCGCTGATCTGAGCGACCAGGCCCGGTGGGGGATCGGTGCCCTCGCTGCGCTGGCCACCGCGTCGATCGACCTCGGCGTGTTCGGCATCGAGCTCCCGATCTTCAAGCGCCAGGTGAACGACGCCTGGCTGCGGCGCTACCGCGGGTGGGTCTACGGGGCCGGCTTCGGCTGGCAGATCGGCTTCGGC
>CAZCVS010000224.1:0-3598 GCA_964501845.1 uncultured Iamiaceae bacterium | reverse complement strand
TCGTCCACCCCCGACGACATCGCCCGGTACTTCGACGCCGACGAGCAGCCTGAGCAGGCCCTCGAACCATCCTGGAACGTGGCCCCGACCGACGACATCTACGTGGTGCTCGACCACGACGGCATCCGCCGGGTGGCAGAGCACCACTGGGGCCTGGTGCCGTTCTGGGCCAAGTCGGCAGCCATCGGCACCAAGATGATCAACGCCCGCGCCGACGGCATCGCCACGAAGGCCGCGTTCAAGGACTCCTTCGCCCGCCGACGCTGCATCGTGCCGGCCGACGGCTTCTACGAGTGGCAGCCGGTGCCGGGGCAGAAGGTCAAGCAGCCGTACCTGATCACCCGGCGCAGCGGGGAGCCTCTGGCGTTCGCCGGACTGTGGTCCACGTGGACGCCACCCGGTTCCGACGGTGGCGAGCGGCTGCGCTCGGCCACGATCATCACCACCACGCCGAACAAGCTGATGGCCACCGTCCACGACCGGATGCCGGTGATCTTGCCGGCGAGCGCCTGGGACCTGTGGCTCGATCCGGGCAACCACGACCTCGATGCTCTCGCCGACCTCCTGGTGCCAGCGCCGTCGGATGTGCTCACGATGCAACCCGTGTCCACGGAGGTCAACGATGTCCGCAACCAGGGCCGCCCCCTGATCGATCCGGTCGAGGCCCCAGCGGTGCAGGGCCAGCTCCTCCTGCCCGGGACCCCGGGCGGGTGAGCGCGCGGACCAGTCGGCCCCGCTCCGACCTCCGGCGCCGCTGGCGCCGCTCCATCCTTCGGCTGCAGGGGAGCCTCGACGGCGAGACGGCTGACCGGTTCCTGCCGTGGGCGTTCGCCGCCGTCACCTTCGCCGTCTTCTTGGCCCTCGATGCCGCCGCGCTCCGCTCCCTCGAGGGCGGCAGCGGGCTGGGTCCGTGGCTGCAGGCCGCCTGGCGCCGCGAGCACGGCGGTGTCGGCGACCCGCTCGGGGGCGTGGACCCGGCCCGGGGGGCGTGGTCGCTCATCGCCGAGCCGGTCTTGTGGGTGGGACGGTTCGTCCCGCCGATCGCGGCCTTCGCCGTGGTCCAGGCCTTCGCCATCGCCATCGCCATCGTCCCGCTCTGGCGCCTCGCCCGGGAGGAGGCCCGGCTGCGCGTCGGTGCGGCTTCGGTCGTCATCGCCGCCTACGTGCTCGCCCCCACCCTCCACCGGGCCAACCTGGCCGCCTTCCACCCCGAGGCCATCGCCCTCCCGCTGCTGCTGTGGGCCTACTTGCTCGCCCGGCGCAGCCACTGGAAGCGCTACGCCGTGCTGGTGGCGCTCGTGCTGGCCTGCGGTGCCTCGCTGGGCGTCACCGTCGCCGGCCTCGGCCTGGTCCTGTTCCTCACCGGCCAGCGGCGCCCGGGCTGGATCACCGGCGCGGTCGGCCTCGGGTGGTCGCTGGTCGCGGTGATCTTCGCCGGTCCGACCCTCCCCGACACCTCGTTGACGCCTGCCGGGGAGTTCGTGGCGCGCGCCACCGGCCCGCTGGCGGTGATCCCCGAACTGCTGGCGCACCCGATCAGCCGAGGCGGCGAGCTGCTGTCGGAGCCGGCCGTGTTCTTCCTGGTCCTGGTCTTGGCGCCGCTGCTGTTCCTCCCGATGGTGGCGCCCCGCAAGCTCTCCGGCGCGCTGCCGTGCCTGGCGCTGGCCATGATCACCGACGCCGCCGTGCAAGACGCCGCCCAGCGGGGCGTCATCAACCTGTCGCCCGCCGGCGCGCACATCGCCCCGGCACTCGCCTTCGTGTTCATCGCCCTCGTCTTCGCCCTCGAGCGCATCGGGACACCCAGCGTCACCCGGGTCAACGTCGACCGGCGCGTGCTGTTCGCGCTGCTGGCCGGAGCCGCACTGTTCTTCGTGACCGAGGCGCCCACCTCGCCGTACCAGGAGCCGTGGGGGTGGGGCGGCCGAGACGCGCTCGACGGCGCCCGCATCGAGGCCGCAGACCTGATCGGACCCACCGGAGCGGTCGCGGTGTCGCCGTCGTCGACTTCGCTCGTCGCCGAGCGGGCGGAGGTGGTCGAGCTCCCGCTGGACGCGGTCAACCTCACCGCGGAGCGGTTGCAGGGCCGGGTCGCTGAGAGCCGCTGGATCCTGCTCGACACGACGGGCACCGACCCCGGTTCACGCCGGCCCTACTGGCGTCCCACCGACCCGGCGCGGGTCGTCGCGGTGCTGGAGGAGGAGGGGTTCGAGGTGGTGTACGCCGCCCAGGGCATCTACCTGCTGGCACCCGAGGATCAGGGCTGACCAACCTCGGAGTGACCACGCGCGGCCAGCGCGGCACGCAGCCGGTTGGCGGCGTCATCGAGCGACTCGGCGGATGCGGAGCTGTCTGCCCGCCGGAAGTCCAGATCGGCCTCGGTCTCGATCGGGAGCACGTGCAGGTGGGTGTGGGGGACCTCCATCCCGGCGACGATGACGCCGATCCGCGCGGGGGCGAAGGCGTCCATCTGGGCCGCCCCGATCGCCTTGGCCACCACCATCAGGTGGGCCGCGGCGTCGTCGTCGAGGTCGATCCAGTGGTCGACCTCGGCCCGGGGCACCACCAGCGTGTGGCCCGGCGTGATGGGAGCGATCGTCAAGAAGGCGACGCAGCGGTCGTCGGACCAGACGAAGCGGCCGGGGATCTCGCCGTCGATGATGCGGGTGAAGAGCGATGCCATGGCCGGAGCCTAGAGATGACGACGACGCCGCGGGACGGGACCGCCCGCATCCCATTGGCGTGGGGAGTGGTCGGTAGGCTCGGGGGATGGCCGCGAGCGAGACCCCCGTCGCGCCCCCCGAGAGGTGCGAGGACGCCTCCGGTGAGGACCAGATCCTGACCATCCCGAACGTCATCTCGCTCATCAGGCTCCTCTGCCTGCCGCTGTTCCTCTACCTGCTGTTCGGGAAGGACGACGCGCTGTCGGCCGCGGTCCTCCTCGGTGCGCTCGGGGCGACGGACTGGGTCGACGGCTACATCGCCCGCAACTACGACCAGGTCTCCAACCTGGGCAAGGTCCTCGACCCCGTCGCCGACCGCCTGCTGTTCTTCGTCGGGATCGGCGGGATCTTGGTCTACGGCGCCGTCCCTGTGTGGTTCGCCGTCATGGTCCTGGTCCGCGAGCTCGTCGTCGCGATCACGACCGTCGTGCTGGCCGCCATGGGCGCCCGACGGGTCGATGTGACGTGGTTCGGCAAGGCCGGAACCTTCTGCCTAATGGTCGCCTTCCCGATGTTCCTCGCCTCGGAGGCCGCGTTCTCGCTGGCCGAGGCCGCCCGGGTCTGCGCCTGGGGCTTCGGCATCCCCGGCCTCGTCCTCAGCTACATCTCCTGGGCCATGTACCTGCCGCTCGGGCTCAAGGCCCTGGAGCTCGGACGGGCCGATCGCGCCGCGGCCTCGGCGGCTGCGAGCTGACCTTGGTCCGCACCCGCTCCGCAGGTGGGTAGGTTCGGGGCCATGAAGGCCGTGATCATGGCAGGAGGCGAGGGCACCAGACTGCGCCCCCTCACCTCGAACTGCCCGAAGCCCATGCTCCCCCTCGCCAACCGGCCGATGATGGAGCACATCGTCGGCCTGCTCAAGCAGCACGGCATCA
>CAZCVS010000223.1:0-5793 GCA_964501845.1 uncultured Iamiaceae bacterium | reverse complement strand
CAGCGCGGCGCCGATCTCCGTGCCGACCAGCATCCGGCCGGTGAGCTCCATGGTGACCTGGCACTGGATCGGCACCTGGCGGCCGACCTTGGCCATGGCCCGGCGCACGCCGATGACCGAGGCCTTCACGGCGAGCAGGTCGAAGTGGGTCTCGAGGATGAACAGGTCGACGCCGCCCTCGAGCAGGCCCTCGGCCGCCACCTGGTAGTGGTCGCGCAGCTCGGCGAAGCGGATCTGGCTGAGCGAGGGCGACTTGGTGCCCGGGGAGAGCGCGCCGCGCACGTAGCGCTTGCGGTCTGGGGTGGAGAAGCCGTCGGCCACCTCACGGGCGATGCGGGCGTTGGCCAGGGCGATCTCGTGGCTGCGGTGGGAGATGTCGTACTCGCCGAGCGGCACGCCGAAGGCGCCGAACGTGTTGGTCTCGACGACATCGGCACCGACCTCGAAGTACGCCGTGTGCAGGGCGGCGATCACGTCGGGCCGGGTCACACCCAAGATGTCGGTACACCCCTCCATGGCCTCGCCGCCGTAGTCGTCGAGGCTCAGGTCTTGGGTCTGCAGCCAGGTTCCCGTCGCACCGTCGTACACGACGACGCGATCGGCCACGAGGTCCAGGAAGGGCGAGGTAGTCACGGCCACGAGGCTACCGGCGCACCCCAACCCGCCCGTAGTCCGAAGCGGCGCTGGACGCCGGTCCTATCGTCGGGGCATGAAGATCTACACGCGCAAGGGTGACGACGGGAGCACCGGGCTCTACGGCGGTGGGCGGGTCCCCAAGGACTCCGAGGCGCCGGAGGCGTACGGGACGGTCGACGAAGCCCAGTCCGCGCTGGGGCTGGCTCGGGCCGCGGCCCCCGAGGGCGGAGAGCTCGACGGCATCCTCATCCAGCTCGAGCGCGACCTCTGGGTGCTGATGGCGGAGCTGGCGACCGAGCAACAGAACGCCCACAAGCTGGTCGACGGTGCCACCCGGGTCACCCCCGAGATGGTCGCGGCGCTGGAGACGTGGATCGACGACCTCACCGGTCGCTTCGAGCAGCCCACGGAGTTCGTGGTCCCCGGCGAGGCCGAGTTGGCGGCTCGCCTCGACGTCGCCCGTACGGTGATCCGCCGCGCCGAGCGCCGGTCGATGGCCGTGGTGGCCGAGGGCTCGCAGGTCGTGCCCTACCTCAACCGCCTGTCGGACCTGGTCTGGACCCTCGCCCGCTGGAGCGAAGGCACCTCCGTGGAGACCCGCTCGGTCTGACCCGGGCCGTACGCTGCGGCGATGCCTGTCGCTGTCACCCTCGACCACCTCGCTGCTCTGCCCGCTGACCTGCCAGACGGGGCGCTCGTCGCGCTCGGCGTCCGTGCGGGGAACCTGGCCGAAGACGCCCCCGGGCTCGCGCTCGACCTCGCCGCCGTCAGCCGGTTCGAAGGCAAGGTCGGCCAGCTGCTGATCGCCGCGACCGATGCCGGTGCCCGGCTGCTGGTCGGGCTGGGGGAGACGCCCGACCCGGCCGCGTTCCGCCGGATCGGTGCATCGGTCGCCAAGAAGGCCTGTTCGCAGCCGGTCCTCGTCGCGGACCTCGTCGGCCACCTCGACGGCGCCGAGCGCCTCGTCGCGCTGGAGGCCCTGACCCAAGGCCTCATCCTCGGCACCTACCGGTTCGGCACCTACAAGCCGGCGCCCGAGGGGACGGCGCTCGGCGCCGTCAGCGTGGTGGCCAAGGGCGGAGCCCGCTCCGCCGCGGCGGTGGACCGGGGCATCGCGGTGGCGACCGCCATGGTCCTGGTGCGCGATCTGGTGAACACACCAGGCGGCGATCTCACGCCCAAGGCGTTCGCCGCCGAAGCGACCGAAGTCGCCCAGGCGGCTGGCCTCGAGGTCGAGGTCCTGGACAAGGCGGCCATCCGCAAGGCCAAGCTCGGTGCGCTCCTCGGCGTCAACCGCGGCTCGGCCCAAGAGCCCCGCTTCGTGAAGCTCACCTACCGGCCCGAGGGCAAGGCGAAGGGGCGCGTCGCGCTCGTCGGCAAGGGCGTGACGTTCGACGCCGGCGGCCTCAGCATCAAGACCGCGTCCGGCATGGAGTGGATGAAGACGGACATGGCCGGCGCCGCCACGGTGCTCGGTGCGATGAGCCTGGTGCCCACCGTCGCACCGAAGCTCGAGGTCACCGCCTACCTGCCGCTCACCGACAACATGCTCGGTCCCGACGCCACCCGGGTGGGCGATGTGCTCACCGCCCGCAACGGTACGACGATCGAAGTCCTCAACACCGATGCCGAGGGTCGCCTCATCCTCGCCGACGCCTTGAGCCTCGCCACCGAGGACGAGCCCGACGCCATCATCGACCTGGCGACGCTCACCGGCGCGGCCATCGTGGCCCTCGGCGAGCGGACCGCCGGCGCCATGACCAACCACGACGTCCTCCGCCAGCGGGTCCTCGACGCCGCCGATGCCGCCGGCGAGGCGATGTGGCCGCTCCCGCTGCCCGATCACCTCCGCAAGACCATCGACAGCGAGGTCGCCGACCTCCGCAACATCGGCACCGCTCCCTACGGCGGGGCGCTGACCGCGGCGATCTTCCTGCGGGAGTTCGTGGGCGACGTCCCGTGGGTCCACCTCGACATCGCCGGCCCGGCCGGCACCACCACCGCGTGGGACGAGAACGCCCGGGGCGGCACCGGCTTCGGTGTCCGCACCCTCGCCAACGTCCTCGCCGGCTGGTCCAAGCTGCCACCCTCCTGAGCCGAACTTCGTAGGTGAGAGCGCCCGAAACGGCTGTCCCAGCTACGAAGTTCGGAGGTGGAGCGCCGGGTCGCAGTCCGGCGCTCCACCGCGTCCGGGCTGCGTGAGGGCCGGGACGGAGCTCACGCCGCGTCGCCGGCGGGGTCGTAGACCGGCCTCGGTCTGCGGGGTGGAGGAATGGGAGCCGCGGCCGCGGTGGCTTCGGGGGCGGCAGGAGTGCCTGGTCCCCGCCGAGCCTCGGCCCAGCGCAGCGCCTCGTGGGCCAGTGCCGGGTGGACCTTCCAGCGATGCAGCTGGAGCTCGGCGGCATCGGGAGGCTCGCCGAGCTCCAGCAGGCTGAGGGCGAGGTGCCGGGCCCGGGTCCGGCGCTCCGCCGCGCTCGGGGTCGCGGTCGCGGATGCCACCCACTCGGCGTGCTCCTGCTGGAGCGTGGGCGGCAGCCGGTCGACCTGGTGGTGGGTCAGGGTCTGGAGCTTCGTGCGGGCCGCGAGCTCGGACGGCCCGTTGGCCTTGGTGATGTGGAACTGCCCGGTGCGGGCGAGCGCCCGGTAGAAGGGCCCGGACATGCCGCCCCGCAGCCCCAGCCCGATGGCGTTGGCCGTCTCCTCCAACGGGAGGTCGAACCCGTCGGGGTGCGCTTCCAGCTCGGCGGCGAGGCGCCGGATCAGAAAGGTCGTCGACGGGCCCAACAGGGCGAGCCAGAACCGCTCGACGTAGGCGGAGCGGGGATCGTGGCCGATGGCGTCGACCACCGGATCGTCCCAGCGGGAGATCCGCAGGTGGTCGATCGGCAAGGTGAACGTGAGCTTCGGGCGGGACACGGCGGCCTCCATGAGTTGCGTTTCATGCACTCTCATGGTGATCCGTGCCGACCGTCAAGGGATCGGCGCCGATGCTGCTGATGTGGCGCCGACTGATCCGGCGCCGGTGTCAGGTGATCTCGAACTCGACGAAGAACGGGTGGCCCCAGTGCGCGACCCGCTCCTCGCGCCACTCGCCGTCGGCGGACCGGGTGGCGAACGATCCCGGGCCTGAGCAGGCGTTGGTGCCGGCGGTCGGGCACGTGAACCACAGCTCGATGGGTCGGCCGGCGGGGTCGTCGGCGTGCCGGTAGGTGGCCCGGCCCTCGGAGCCGGCGGCGCCCAGCAGGTCCTGGAGCCAGAACCGGCCTTCGCCGCCTGCGGGGATGCGCTCCGGTGGCGGCACCACGAACGTCCCGAAGGAGACGGACGCCTCGACCAGCTCGAGGTCCGAGGAGCCGAAGCGGTTGTCGACGACCACGTAGCAGGAGTAGTCCATCGTGGCCCCGCTGACGACGGAGGCCATCGGGACCTCGATCGGGTGGCAGCGGAGGCCTGCGGGCGTCTCCGACACCGCCCAGATCGCCGGGTCGAAGGGGGCGGCACCGGGGTCGTCGTCGGTCGGTCGGGTGTCGACGACCCCGAACGTCACGTGCTGCGGCGACAGCTCGCGGGCGAGGTCCGGCTGCGACGGGCAGTCGAAGCCGGTGTTGATGTAGTCCACGAGCGAGGCGTCGAGGCCGCCGACGGGCACGTGGGTGTGGCCCATCACCACGAGGTCGCAGTCGTGCTCGAACGCCATGCGCTGGGCGAACCAGCCCAGGTAGGTGCCGTCGAAGTCGGCCAGCGTGGCCCGGGCGGCGGCCGACTGGCCGGTGAGGCCGCCGCCGTTCGCGTCGGCCCACTCGGTCCAGGTGTCGGCGTACGCGGCGCGGGCGTCGAGCAGCGTGGCGGTGGAGCCGTCCGGCAGCACGATCGGGGTGAGGGGGCTCATGGCCGTGGCGCCGGCGACGAAGTCGACGAGCGTGGCCGCCACCGACCGGGCGCCGACGCCCGACGCCACGCCGACCAGCGACTTGAGGTCGATGCCGTTGGGCGCGCCTTGCCCGGCGAGCTCTGCGACCGTCTGGCCCTCGGCGAGCCCCTGGCTCCAGCGGGTGGCCACCGCCCGGGTGACGAAGTAGCCCAGCGGCAGGGGAGCGAAGGGCCCGGAGGTCGCCGGGGCGTTGAAGAGGGTGTCGTGGTGGCCGTGGGCCATCGCCAGCCCGGGGACGGGGAGGTACGGCACCTCCTCGACGAGGCGGACGTGGTGGCCGCCGCGGCTGCGGATGCTCGCCACCTCGTCGGCCGTGATGCCCTGGTCGTGGTTGCCGGGGACGTAGGTGACCTGGCCGTCGAGGGCGTCCAGCACGGCGGCGAGGCGGCCGTCGAGCCCGAAGATCGCGGGGTGGCAGGCGGTGATGTCGGCGAACGACGGCGGGCGGACGTCGGCCGGATAGGTCCAGAAGTCGACGATGTCGCCGAGCAGCACCAGCTCGCGGATGTGCTCGGCCTGGTCGACCACCCAGTCGAGGAGGTGCGTCAGGTACGCCTCGTGCAGGTGGGGCTGGTACCAGACGGTCGGCGCGAGGGTGCCGAGGTGGACGTCGCTGATGGCCACCACGTGGCGCTTGTGCCCCGTCAGCGACTCGTCGGTGGGAATCACCGGCCTGGAACGATTGTTGACCTCACCGGTAGGGTTTTACTGCCCGAAGATGAGATAGAGGAACCAACGCCATGTCCAGCTTCCGAGATCTGCTCGCCGCCACCAAGGCCGGCATCCGAGAGGTCACCACCGCGGAGGCCGACGACCTCCGTCAGGCCGAGGGTGCGATCGTGCTCGACGTGCGCGAGCCCGACGAGTACGAGCAGGGCGCCATCACCGGCTCGATGCACATCCCCCGCGGCACCCTCGAGACCAGCATCGAGATGCGGGTGCCCGACCACAGCACGCCGCTCGTCGTGTTCTGCGCCGGCGGCACCCGCTCGGCGTTCGCCGCCCAGACCCTCGGCCAGCTCGGCTACGACGACGTCGTCTCGGTGATCGGCGGGTTCAACCAGTGGAAGGACGAGGGCCGGGAGTGGAAGATCCCCGCCTCGCTCACCGGCGATCAGCGCAACCGCTACAAGCGCCACCTGCTCCTGCCCGAGGTGGGCGAGACCGGCCAGCAGAAGCTGCTCGACTCCAAGGTCCTCCTCCTCGGCGCCGGCGGCCTCGGGTCG
>CAZCVS010000222.1:0-5884 GCA_964501845.1 uncultured Iamiaceae bacterium | reverse complement strand
CCCCGACCCGGCCGATTCGGTGGGCCAAGCCGTCACCTCGTTCGGCAGGCGGGGCAAGTTCCTGCTGATCCGGTTCGGCGACACCACGTTCGTCGTGCACCTCATGCAGGGTGGGCGCCTCAAGCCCGATGAGAAGCAGTCGGCCAAGCCCCGGGGCGGAATCGCCCGCTGGACGTTCACCGACGGTTCGGCCCTGCTGCTCACCGAGCCCGGCACCGAGCGCAAGGCCGGAGTCTGGGTGGTCGATGGCGACCTCGAGACCCAGGCGCCCATCGAGGGCCTCGGGCCCGATGCCGACACGCTCGACGCCGCTGGCTGGGCCACCATCTTGGCCTCCCGCTCGTCTCGGCTCCACGGGGTGCTCCGAGATCAGCACGCCATCGCCGGCATCGGCCGCCGCTTGGCCAACGAGATCTGCCATCGGGCCCGGCTCTCGCCGTTCGCCAACGCGTCCAAGCTCAAGCCCGAGCAGATCGCCGACCTCGCCGCGGCCGTGCAGGAGTGCATCGCCGAGTCGCTGGCCGCCGAGCGGACGCACGACGAGATGGTGCGGTCCGCCGAGCGGGGCGGCATCCACCACGGCGTCGGTCAGCCGTGCCCCCGCTGCGCTGACACGCTGCGTGCCGTCGAGTACCGGGCCTACACGGTCGTGTACTGCCCGACGTGCCAGACCGACGGCAAGGTCCTCGCCGACAACACCACCAGCAAGTTCCTCAAGTAGGGCCTCGCTCCGCTTGCCGGATGCCAGGGCACCGGGCACCGGGCACCGGGCACCGGGCACCGGGCACCGCTGCTCCTCATCGGCCTCGTACGCGGCGAATCGACGTCGATTCGCCGCGCAAGGCCGACGGATCAGATGAGGCCGAGCTCCTTGACGGCGTCGCGCTCTTCGGCGAGCTCGGCGACGGAGGCATCGATGCGGCCCTGGGAGAACTCATCGATCTCCAAGCCCTGCACGATGCTCCACTCGCCGTCCTTGGTGGTGCACGGGAACGAGCTCATGAGGCCCTCGGGCACGCCGTAGCTGCCGTCAGACGGCACGGCCATCGACACCCAGTCGCCTTCGGGGGTGCCGGAGACCCAGGTGTTGACGTGGTCGATGGCGGCGTTGGCGGCCGAGGCGGCCGAGGAGGAGCCGCGCGCCTCGATGATGGCCGCGCCGCGCTTCTGCACGGTCGGGATGAAGTCGCCCTCGAGCCACGCCTGGTCGTTGACGAGGGCGGCAGCGTTCTGACCGTTGACCTCAGCGTGGAACAGGTCCGGGTACTGCGTGGCCGAGTGGTTGCCCCAGATCGTCATCTTGGTGATGTCGTTGACGGTGCTGCCGGTCTTGGTGGCGAGCTGGGCCATCGCCCGGTTGTGGTCGAGGCGGGTCATGGCCGTGAACTGACGAGGATCGAGGTTCGGCGCGTTGTTCATGGCGATGAGCGAGTTGGTGTTCGCCGGGTTGCCGACGACGAGGACCTTGACGTCGGGCTTGGCGCTGTCCGAGAGGGCCTTGCCCTGGACGGTGAAGATGGCGCCGTTGGCGGCGAGCAGGTCACCGCGCTCCATGCCGGCGGTGCGGGGCCGCGAGCCCACGAGCAGGGCGATGTCGGCATCGCCGAACGCCACGTCGGCGTCGTCGGTCTTGACCACGCCAGCGAGCAGCGGGAAGGCGCAGTCCTCGAGCTCCATGGCCACGCCGTCGAGGGCGCCCAGAGCCGGAGTGATCTCGAGCAGCTGGAGGATGACGGGGGTGTCCGGACCGAGCAGGGCACCGCTGGCGATGCGGAAGAGCAGGCTGTAGCCGATCTGGCCGGCTCCGCCGGTGACTGCGACGCGTACGGGCTCGGTGGTCATGGAGCGATCTCCTCGATGGGCACGAAGGTGGGAGGGAGCGAGGCGCCGCGGTGGCGCCAAGCAGCGGGCCCGACCCTATTCGGATGACCCCGCCGTGCCCGAATGGACGTGGTCGCGGCGGGACCGGGGCGTGGTCGTGAAGTCGCCGCGATCAGGTCGACGGGTCCGCCACCAGTAGGCGATGGTCGGGCCGGACCAGTTGTTGGTGATCTTGCCGGAGGCCGTCTTGTACCAGGAGTGGCACGACGCCGCCCACACCGTGCGCTCGAGGTGTCGCTGCAACCGGTCGTTCGACGCCGCCTGCGCCGACTCGCGGACCTCCACGGCCGCGGCGCCCTCTTCGGTGAGGCGGCGGATCCAGGTCAGGGCGTACGCGATCTGGCGTTCGAGCATGAAGATGATCGAGTTGTGGCCGAGGTTGGTGTTGGGCCCGTACAGGACGAACAGGTTGGGGAAGCCGGCGACGGTGATGCCCAGGTGGGCCTCGGCGCCGTCGCGCCACTCCGTGTGGAGGTCGCGCCCGCCCCGGCCCCTGATCTGCATGGGGGCCAGGAACCCGGTCGACGCGAAGCCGGTGCCGAAGATGATCGTGTCGGCCGGGTGCTCGACGCCGCCGGCGACGACGCCGCCCGGCGTGATGCGCTCCACCGGCGCTGTCACCACCCGGACGTTGGGTCGAAACAGCGTCGGGTACCAGTCGTTGGAGATCAGGATCCGCTTGCAGCCGAGCGGGTAGTCCGGGACCAGCGCCTCGGCCGGGAGGTCGTCGTTCACCACCTTGCCCAGCGCGGCGGCGAACCGCTTCTCAAGGAGCTTGGCCGGCCTCGAGCCTTTGCGGAACCAGATCCACCGGGCGTCGAAGCGCGCCCAGATCGACAGGCGGTACAGCCGCTGCAGCAGCGGGTGCCGGCGGAACCGCTCGCGCGCCTTCTCGGAGAACTCGCCGTCGGGCTTGGGGGCGACGAAGTTGCTGCTGCGCTGGAAGAGCGTGAGCTGGCTGCTGGTCTTGGCCACCTCGGGCACGAACTGGATGGCGCTGGCGCCGATGCCGATCACGGCGACGTCGCGCCCGGCCAGGTCGTGCGCGTGGTCCCACCGGGCGGAGTGGAACATCGTGCCCTCGAACGACTCGAGCCCGGCGATGTCGGGGATCTGCGGCCGGTTGAGCTGTCCGGTGGCGGCCACCACGATGTCCGCCCGGTCCTCGCTCCCGTCGGCGAAGTGCAGGTGCCAGCGCGCCTCGTCATCGTTCCAGGTCGCAGCGGTGAGCTCGGTGCCGAGTCGGAGGTGCGGACGGAGGTCGAAGCGGTCGGTGACCTCGTTGAGGTAGCCGAGGATCTCGGGCTGCTCGGGGAACTTCCGGGTCCAGTCGGTCTTGGGGGCGAACGACAGCGAGTACAGGTGCGACGGGACGTCGCACGCCGCTCCCGGATAGGTGTTGTCGCGCCAGGTCCCGCCGACCGCGTCGGCCTTCTCGTAGATCGTGAACGTACCGATGCCTGCCTGGCGGAGGCGACAGGCCATCCCGATGCCGCCGAAGCCCGACCCGATGATCGCCACCCGCGGCGTCGGCGTGCCGTGCTCGACGGGCGGAGCCAGCGAGCCGGGCAGACGGGTCGCCGCGGCACGGGCCGCCGGGGGGAGCAGGCGGCCCAGCGATGCCACGCGACCGAGGGGAGGAGCGCTCATCGCCGCCGAGCGTACTGATCTTGACCGCCGGGTCAAGTGAGGCGCGCTGCTCGTACGGCAGAGTTGGGGGATGGGCGAGGACGGCATCCGGTGACCGAGCAGGACGCGCTGTTCGTCTACGGGACCCTCATGCCCGGCCACTTGCGCTGGTCGATGCTGGCCCACCACGCCCTGGACCAGCGGCCCGCGACTGTTCCCGGGATGCTCTACGACACGGGAGCGGGCTGGCCCGCAGCGGTGTTCGGGCGCACACCGACGCGGCGGCGGATCCCCGGGTGGGTGGTGTGGTTCTCGGCCGGGACGCTGGCTGTGCTGCTCCCCGACCTCGACGAGATGGAGGGGATGGGCCCGACCCCGGATCCGACGGTGGACCCCTACGTGCGCATCCGGGTGCCGATCGACAGCGTGACCGAGGCCTGGGCCTGGCACGCGACCCGAACCCACTCGTCGTGGCGCCCGATCGACGCGTGGCTCGACCAGCCGGAGGCCTGAACCCCCGGCCCGGGCCGGCGCTACAGCTGGAGCGACTTGGTCTGGAGGAACTCCTCGAGGCCGTACGGACCGGCCTCGCGGCCGTTGCCGGACTGCTTGTAGCCACCGAAGGGGGCGAGCGGGTTGTAGCTCCCACCGTTGATCTCGACACCCCCGGTGCGGATGCGGCGGGCCACCGCCTTGGCCTCCTCGGCGTCGGCTCCCCAAACGCCGCCGGAGAGGCCGTAGGGCGAGTCGTTGGCGATCTCGACGGCCTCATCGATGCTGCCGTAGGGGATCACGGACAGGACGGGCCCGAAGATCTCCTCCTGGGCGATGGTCATGTCGTTGCGGACGCCGGCGAACACGGTGGGCTTCACGTAGTACCCCGTCGGCAGCTCGTCGGGCTGATCGGGGCCGCCGGTGACCAGCGTGGCGCCCTCGTCGATCCCCTGTTGGATGTAGCCCCGCACGCGGTCGCGCTGGGCGGCGGAGATCAGCGGGCCGAGGCGCCCGGCCCCGGTCGCCGGATCGCCGATCGTCCAGGTGGATTCGACCTCGTCGCGCAGGGCGTCGACGATCTCGTCGTGCTTGTCGGCCGGGACGAGCAGCCGGGTGAAGGCGGTGCACGTCTGACCGGAGTTCAGGTAGGCCGACCCCACCGCGGCCTTCGTCGCCTTGGCCAGTTCCTCGCCATCGAGGCTGGGCAGGAGGATGTTGGCGGACTTGCCGCCGAGCTCGAGCGCGACCCGCTTGACGGTCTCGGCACCGACCGCGGCAACCCGCCGTCCGGCGTTCGTCGACCCGGTGAAGCTGACCATGTCGATCTGGGGGTGGGCGGAGATCGCCTCGCCGACGACCGCGCCGGTCCCTGACACGAGGTTGAACACGCCGTCGGGAAGGCCGATCTCGTCGATGATCTCGGCGAGGATGAACGCGTTGAGCGGTGCAACCTCGCTGGGCTTGAGGACCACGGTGTTCCCAGCGGCGAGGGCGGGCGCCACCTTCAGGACGATCTGGTGCAGCGGGTAGTTCCACGGCGTGATGGCGCCCACCACGCCGAGCGGCTCCTTCACGACCAGCGAGCTGCCGATGGTCTCCTCCCAGGTGAAGTCCTCGACGATGGCCGGGTAGCTGCCGGCGATCACCTGCGGCAGGCCGGCCTGGATGCGCTTGGAGAGGAACATGGGCATGCCCACCTCCCCGCAGATGGTGGCGGCCAGCTCATCGCTGCGGGCGCCGATGCCCTCCGCGATGGCCTGGACGTACTTCGCCCGGTCGCTCGGCGTCGTGGCGGCCCAGGCGGGGAACGCGGCTGCTGCCGCGGCCACGGCCCGATCGACGTCGGCGGCGTCGCCCTCGGGGATCGATCCCATCACCGCCTCGGTTGAGGCGTTGATCACTTCGATGGTCCCGGTTCCGTGCGGATCGACCCAACCACCGTCGATGTAGAGCTGGTCGTACTGCTGCATCATCACTCCTGGGTCCGACGTGGGCCGGAGGCGGCAGGCCTCCGGCCGCTCCGACGCTACCGACTCGACACTTCCCCCACTCCCGAGCCGCAGGCGTACGCGGCGAATCGACGTCGATTCGCCGCGTACGCACGATGAAGGAGTCGTCGGGCCATCCGAGCGACCGCCGGCGCATCGGCGACGTCGCACTGTCAGACCCCATGAGGAGGATGTGGGCAGAACTCGCCGGATACCGGCCTCCCTTCGAGGGTCTCCCCCTCCGCCCCTGCCCCCACGGCACGAACGAGGTCACATGCACTCCGATGACGAAGTCCGCCCGCCGCGCTCCCCGTCGAAGCGCAAGGCGCAGCAGCGATATCGGCAGAACCAGCCGCTCCGGAAGATCCAGCGCATCCCGTCCCAACGCCGAG
>CAZCVS010000221.1:0-5886 GCA_964501845.1 uncultured Iamiaceae bacterium | reverse complement strand
CTCCACCAGGGTGATCCGCTCGACGAGGCTGCGGAACGCCGGCGGGCCGGTGATGCCGGTGAAGGCCCAGACCTCGGGCTCGTCCCAGGCGATGAACTCCTCGGTGAACGAGAAGCCACCCGACAGCTTCACCTCGCGCGTGGAACCGACGCCGGCTGCCGGCGTCGACGTGGAGCGGCACGATGTGAGGGCGCTCATCCACTCCGGCCAGCGCTCGTGATCGCAGATGACGGCCCACACCTCCGAGCGGGTGCCGGCGACGGTGCCCGAGCTCTCGACGACGACCGGCGCCGACTCCGCGAAGGCGAGGTTCTGGGGGACGTAGGTGGCGACCGCCTTGAGCATCGGTGAACACTCCTGTCGGAGGGCCCGTGCCTCCTCGCTCGGGATTCTCGTTCGGCGGTGCTGCGGGACCAAGTCGTGTCCGCTCCCCCATCCGTTGCCGGCGTGGTCCGCGCGTGCCATCCTCACGCAGCACGATCGTCTCGGAGGAACCCATGGCTGCCCCGGTCAACGCCAGCCCGGCACCACGATCACCCCGGCGGGCCACCTCCCGGACGCCGGGCATCCACCCCGCCGCGGCGCGCATGTGGCAGCCCGAGCCCGAGTGGGTGCCGCCGACGCCGTCGAGCGCGGAGCTGGTCGGCGGCATCGCCGGCGGACTGTTCGGCGCGGTCGCGGCGCCGGTCATCGCCACGCCCATCCTCCACGCGATGTCGGCGTTGGGCCCCGGTCCGGGCAGCCGTCCGGTCGATGCCGCCGAGATGGGCGACCCCGGCTGGTTCGGCCCCGACAGCGTCGCCTGGCGAGTGCACAGCGACCCGTCGCTGCTCGTCGCCGGCATCGCCGCCTTCACCCTCCAGGCCCTCCACCCGCTCGCCATGGCCGGCGTCGCCGAGCACTCGGCGTTCTCCGACGACTTCATGGGCCGCACCCGCCGCACGGGTGAGTTCGTGCAGGGCGTCGTCTACGGCTCCACGGCCCGCGCCGAGCGCCTCTGCCGCATGGTCCGCAAGGTGCACGAACCGGTCGTGGGCATCGCCCCCGACGGCCGGCCCTACGCCGCCAACGACCCCGAGCTGCTCGACTGGGTCCACATCGCCGAGTACCTGGCCATCGCGGCGGCCAACCGGCGCTTCGCCCTCCACCCGATGAGCCGCACCGAGCTCGACCAGTACATCGCCGAGGTCGCCGTGGTCGGTGAGGCCACCGGCGTCGAGGACCCGCCCCGGTCGTGGGACGAGATCCTGCGCTCGCTCGACCGCCACCGGCCGAACCTGGCCGTCGCCGAGTACGCCGCGGCCGGCCTGGCCTTCCTCGACGACCCGCCCATCATCCCCGGTCCCGCCAAGCCGGTCTGGCGCTCGTTCTGGTCCGGCGCCAAGGCCTGCCTGCCACCGGTGGCCCGCCGCCTGCTCGACCTCCAGCCCCCGGCCACCCGCGAGCTGGTGGGCTGCCGCACCACGCTGCGCCTGCTCGACAACCTCGGCGGCGACGGCCCCGACCTCGCGGCCGCCAAGGTCCGCATGGGCATCACCGCCTGACGCAGCACCCGCTCGGCGGGTCAGGCCGGTTGGATCAGATCCCAGCGGTTGCCGAGCGGGTCTCGGAAGACCGCGACCGTGCCGTACTCCTCGACCCGCGGCTCCTCCTCGAAGTGCACGCCGGCGGCCAGGTAGCGAGCGTGGTCGCGCCAGAAGTCGTCGGTGGTGAGGAACAGGCCGACCCGGCCACCGGCGACCCTGCCGATGGCCGCCTCCTGCTCCGGACCGGCGGCCTCGGCGAGCAGCAGCGAGGTCCCGACCGAACCGGGAGGAGCGACGCGGACCCAGCGCTTGGCGCCGCCACGGTCCGTGTCCTCGAGCAGGTCGAACCCGAGGGCGCCGCAGTAGCAGTCGATGCCTTCGGCGTAGGTCGGGACGACGAGGGCGACGAGGCTCAGCTGCTGGCGCATGCCGGGCACGGTAAACCTGACGGTGGCCTGCAGCGAGTGGGTGGCGTGAGCGAGATGCAGGCACACGAGGAGACGGCGTTGGCCACACGCAGACCGACGGTCCGACCGGTATCCCCGGCGGCCGACCGCGAGGCGTTCGATGCCCTGTACCGCGACGAGTGGTCCGGGCTGGTGGCGCTGGGCTGGTCGCTGACCGGCTCCTGGGCCCGCGCCGAGGAGCTCACCCAGGATGCGTTCGCCGATGCCTACCGCCGCTGGGACGAGGTCGGCGGCCTCGACCGGCCCGGGGCCTGGGTGCGCCGGGCGCTCCTCAACCGCTCGGCGTCAGACCACCGGCGACGAAGCGTGGAGTCCCGCGGCCTGGCCCGGTGGTCGTCGCGGTCGGCGCCATACACCGACGCCGTCGGCACCGACCGGACCGGCGACGCGGCCACCGACCGAGTCGGTGATCCCGAGTTCTGGGAAGCGGTCCGAGCCCTGCCCGCCCGCCAGGCCGAATGCGTGGCCCTGCACTACCTCGAAGACCGATCCGTCGCCGACATCGCCCAGGTGCTCGGGTGCAAGTCCGCCACCGTCAAGGTCCACCTCCACCGCGGCCGAGCCACGCTGGCTGCCCGCCTGGCCACCGAACCCCTGGCAACCACCGACCCGGAGGAGGCCCGATGAGCGCTCCCGAAGATCACCAGCTCCGCCAGCTCGACCAGCGGGGAGCCGATGCGTCCGCCGACCTCGCCGCCCGCGCCGCCGCCCGGCCGGTGCCCTCGTTCGACCCCGTCCGTGCGGTCGTCAGCGAGCTCCCGACGAGCCGACCCCGCACACCGGGCCGGATCCTCGCGGTCGCCGCCGTCATCTTGGTGGTGGCCGCCATCGCCGGAGTCTTGGTCGCCCAGATCCGCGACGACGGAAGTGACAAGGCCAAGGTCATCAGCGGCAAACCCCGACCGTTCGTCGCCGGCGATCTGCCGGACGGGTTCGCCTTCGCCGGAGCCGGGGAGATCACCGCGGACGAGGGACAGTCCGATGGCGTGAGCGAGGTCGACGGCTCCGGCCCGGTCGCGCTGTACGGACCGGACGACGACGACCCGCAGCTCGGGATCGCCGTCTTCCCGAAGTGGGAGGCCGCCGATGCCAACCCCTCCGAGATCGAGGCGGTCGACCTCGGAGGACGGACGGCGTACCGCTACGACGGCATGGGCTTCGGCAAGCACGCACTCGTGATCCCCGACGGCGAGGGCGCGGTCATCGTCCTCACGTCGTCGATGGACGCCGAGTGGCTCGAAGCGCTGGCCTCCGACCTCACCGTCGACGACGACGGCACCATCGACCTCCACGGGTTCTCCCTGCCGCAGGGCTGGCGCGAGCTGGGCGAGGTGCCGGAGCTGCTCAGCTTGGTCAGCCCGATGCTGGCGACGATGAACCCGGCGTCGGTCGGGAACTACGCGATCTACCTGAAGGGAGCGGGCGAGACCGCCACCGCGTCGGAGAGCAGCTCATCTGACGGATCCAGCTCATCGTCGGGGAGCGGAACGGAGGGAGACGACGACCAGAAGGCCCCCGAGCCGCGGCTCCCGACGGACAGCGGGCTGTTGATGGTGTCGAGCACACCGGGCGACACCACCCAGGTCCACGCCGCCGCGCTCGTCGCCGACACCGCCACGAAGACCACCGTTCGGGGCCACGAGGCCCTGATCACGACCACCACGATGCAAAGCCAGGAGCCGGTGGCGACGCGGACGGTGACGTGGATCGAACGGCCGGGCGAGCTGGTCCGGGTGTCGGGCAGCGGCCTCGACGAACGGGAGCTCCTCGCGGCCGCGGAGAGCCTGGAGCCGGTCAATGCCGCCGAGTGGAAGGACCTCGTGGAGCGGTCCGAGCTGGGAGAGTTCGACCCGGCGAACGCCGACGGCCCCCCGAGGATCAAGGTCGGCGAGGGCCGGTTCCCCGATGGCTCGCGGTGGATCCTGACGGCCAGCGTTCCCCAGGGTTCGGGGACCGGGCCCGAGGGTTCTGGGATCGAGCTCGCATCGGCCCACATCTCGGTGTCGGTGGCCGAAGCAGGGAACAGCTCCTCCAGCTCCAGCTCCGGCATGGGGACGGTGACCGGGCCATCCGACCCGTCGGCGATCTTCGGCCTCGAGGTGCTGGGCACCGGCGGGCGGAGCTTCGCCGGTGCCCTCGTCAGCCCCGATGTCGCCCGGGTCGAGGTGCGCACCGGCGACGACCAGGTGGAGGCCGAGGCCGAGATCGTCGAGGGCGGCGGCTACCGGGGTGTCGCCATCGAGGTCAGCACCGAGACCGCCTTCCTCGTGGCCCTCGCCGCCGACGGCACCGAGATCGGCCGCATCGAGGTCTCCGTCGAGGACGGTGGCAGGTGGGCTGGCGGCACCACCGACACCACGATCATCACCGGCTCCGGCGACTGACGGACGATCGCTCCGACCATGACCGCAGGGGACCGTCTTCTCTAGCGTGGTCGGGTGACCCGTCCGGCTCGTCGTCGAGATCCGCTCTTCGTGGAGTGCGCGATCTTCTTGGCGTTCGGGGCACCGATCGGGATGCTCGGGGCGGGGTGGCCTGAGGCTCGCCACCTGTTCGGGCAGTCGAGCGGGGCACTCGGGATCGTGGCTGCCGGGTACGGCATGGGGCGGCTGGTCACGGCCACGTCCGGGCTGCCGATCCTGCGGCGGTGGCACATCCGCCGGGCCAACGGCGCCCTCGGGGTGGCGTTGGCAACGGCCTGTGCCGTTGTCGCCGTCACCCGCTCGTTCCCCGTGCTGGTCGTCGCGTTCACGGCCATCGGGCTGGTCTCGGGCTGCCTCGATGCCCTCGGCAACCGGTTCCAGACCGTGGTGCGCAGCGTCGGCAGCGCGGGGCTGATGTTCGGTTCGTTCGGCATCGGCGCCACGCTCGGCCCGGTGTTGGTCGCGGTCGCCGGGTGGACGCCGGCCTTCCTCGTGTCGGCCGGCGTCGCCGCGCTGGCGGCTGGCTCCGCGTCGCGCCCCTCGGTGCCGTGGCCCGATGCCCTCGAGGCGGCCGAGCCACCGCACGGCGACCACAGCAAGGTCCACGTGCCGAGGTGGGTCGTGGCCCTGTCGCTCAGCCTGTTCGGCATCTACTGCGGGATGGAGGTGACCACCGGCAACTGGGGCGCGACCTACCTCGAGGGCCACCGCGGCGTGTCCGAGTCCGGCGCGGCCTGGGCCATGAGCGGGTTCTGGGCCGGGATGACGCTCGGCCGCCTCGGCCTCGGACTCGTCAGCGGGCCGGGCCGACCGCTCAGTTCCCGGCGGGTGCTCGTGTACTCCGGCACCCTCGCCACGATCGTCTACCTCGCCATCCCGTTCGCTCCGGTGCCGGTGGCCATCGGGCTCTTCGGCGTCGCCGGGATCTCGCTCGCCGCCATGTTCCCGACGCTCATGTCCACCACCGCCGACCGGGTGGGCGTCGCCGCGGCCGGGCGGGTCACGGGCTGGCAGCTGCTGTCGGCCAACGTCTTCGAGCTCGGCCTGTCCGCGGTCGTCGGCGTGGCCGTCAACCAGGCCGGCACCGCCGCGGCGGGCGTGATCCTCGCCGTGCTCAGCGTCGTGGGCCTCCCGCTGCTGGTGAAGTCCACCAGCCTCCACGCCGCCGACTCCCTCGACCCGCTCGGGATGGCGGCGCAGCCGGGGGCGGCTCCCCCGGATTCGCTCGCTCCCCGGTGACGGCAGCCTCGGCGTCGAGGTGGTAGTCAGACGGGCCATGACGGAGCACGGGGACCAGCACTACGAGGCGGACATCCGGTGGACCACCCACGGGGTGGCGCACATCCGCGCCATGGACTGGGGCGGCCTCGGCTTCGGCCAGGGGTACGCCTGCGCCCGGGACCACCTGCCGACGCTCGCCGACCAGATCATCAAGGTCCGCAGCGAGCGAGCGCGCTTCCACGGCGCCGG
>CAZCVS010000220.1:0-5906 GCA_964501845.1 uncultured Iamiaceae bacterium | reverse complement strand
CCTGCATGCGGGGGCTGGCGGCGCAGATCTCCTCGACGTTGGCCACGCCCCGGGCGGTCTCGAGCAGGGCGTGCACGAGGATCGGCTTGGTGATGCCGGCGCGCGCCTCGAGCTGGGCGAGGATCCGGTCCACGTAGTGGATGTCCTCGGCGCCCTCGACCTTGGGGACCATGATCACGTCGAGCTTGTCGCCGATCTCGGTGACGAGCGTGGTGAGGTCGTCGAGCACCCACGGCGAGTCCAGGCTGTTGACCCGCGTCCACAGCTGGGTGTCGCCGAAGTCGGTGGTCTGGGCGATCTTCACCAGGCCGAGGCGGGCGGCTTCCTTGTTCTCCGCCTTGATGGCGTCCTCGAGGTTCCCGAGGATGATGTCGACCTTCTTGGCGATGTCCGGCACCTTGGCCGCCATCTTCTCGTTGCTGGGATCGAAGAAGTGGATCATCCGCGAGGGACGGAACGGGATCTCCCGAACGGGCGCCGGCGCACCGGCGGCCAGCGGCTTGAAGAAGTCCTTGGGGTTGCGCATGGACCCAACCCTAGGGATCCGTCTCAGCGCGCCCCCAACTGCTGCTGCCGTCGGGTCGGAGGGCCCGGTCAGTGGGGAACGGGCGGGTAGCCGCCCATCTCGTGGAGGGCTTGCGCGTAGCGGTGGTCGACGTCGATGCGGGTGATCTCCTCGTACGCGAACCGGCGCGGGGCGTGGTCCCAGAGGGCATCGGGATCGATGTCGAGCAGCTCGAGCTTGCGCTTTCCGATCCGGACCGGCTTGCCGATGGCGCACACCTCGGGATCCAGGCCCTCGCGATGGATCGACAGGAGCGGGAACCTCTCGCCGAGGTCGGCGAGGACGTCCGGCAGCTCACCCAGGTCGATGTCGAGCGGGGTCGGCGACTCGCCCCGGTGCCGGAGGACCCGGGCGGTGAAGGCGTTCACGCCCTGACGCTCCACGCGGGCGATGCTGTCGAGGCGGATCACCGACCAGCCGTTCAGGTCGACCTCGTCGACGAGGTGCAGCACCGCCCACGTCGGGCTCAGCCCGACCACGAACCCCTCGAGCCGGTCTGCCTTCCACAGCGAGCGGTGGAGCCGGACCGGTTCCCCGGACGAGAGCACCGCGTCGAGCGCCTTGCGGTTCGCCTTCTTCCCCATGGATCCATGGTGGCAGGCCCGGTGCGGCGCCGGGCGGTCTGATCGGACGGTGGTCAGGACCCCTTCAAGACGTCGAAGGTCGAGCGCCAACCGACGACGCACCACCCCACGAGCGGCAGCAACCCGAGGGCGAGGGCGAACGAGGCGGCATCGGCCGCCACCAGCGGCAGGAGGACGGCTCCGTCGTCTCCCGTCTGGCCATCCGTGGCGAGCTTGCTCGCACACAGCACGAGGGCGATCGATGCGCCGACCAGCGAGGGGCCGGCGACCGTGACAACGGTCTCGGCGGCCAAGAGCACGGCGATGGACCCCCGGCGCAGGCCGAGGAGGCGGTAGAGCGCGAACTCCTCGCGCCGCCCGTACCAGAGCACCGATAGGAGGGCGGTGAGGACCAGCGCAGCTGCCAGCCACACCCAGCGGGTGGCCCGTCCCGCCAGTTCGGCCTCGGGCTGCCGCCCGGCGACCTGCTCATCGAGGTACGGCGAGACGGCCGCCGGTTGGTCCGGGCCGAACCAGCCGGCCATGGCGACCGCGACCGCGCTCCGCGCCGGCGGCGCGGGATCCACGAAACAGGCAGAGGTGGACCCGGACGCTGCGACGGGCTCGAAGATCGTGCGTCCAGCCGGGGTGGCTCGCACGGCCGTCGGGAGCACGGACGCGACCCGGTGCCGGTCGACGGCAGTCTCGGGGTCGGCAGCGGTCAAGGCCTTGTGCGATCGGGCGCTGGCCGGCGCCGTCTGCAGGAAGGACCCTGGGACCAGGCCCAGCTCCGATGCGGCATCGGCCCCCACGATGATGCCGGCCTTGGTCGCTGTCGGCGCCGTGGGGAACAGCACGGGAACCAACCCCGGCGTGACGACGAGGACGTCGTAGGGCCGCAGCGGCGAAGCGAGCGGATAGGCCGTGGTCTCCTCGAGCACCGCTCCGGCGCTGCGCACTCCCGGAAGATCTCGCAGCGCGTCGCAGCGCCGAGCGTCGAGGCCGTCGCGGACGGGCGTGCGGACGACGAGCACGAACCGGCCCTGCTCCACCTGGTCCCGGAACCGTCCCTGGATCGCCGCCACCTCGGCGACCGACAGGGCCACGACCGAGGCCGCCAGCATCGCCGCGACCACGGCGATGAGCAGCGACCTCGCCGGCGACGATGCCGCGTTGGCCCCTGCCTCGCCCGCTGCCACCCGGAACGTGGAACGCCCGCCGATCACGCGGCGACGAGCCGGCCGCCGGTCAGCCGGAGGGTTCGGGTGCATGCCGCGGCGACGGTCGGGTCGTGGGTCGCAACGACCACGACGGCACCAGCGTCCGCCAGCGCGACCAGGGCGTCGCAGACCAGGCGCTTGGCCTCCCCGTCGAGGGCTGCGGTCGGCTCGTCTGCGATGACGAGGTCGGCGCGCGAGCACAGCGCCCGGGCGATGACGACCCGCTGGCGCTCGCCGCCCGACAAGCGGTGCAGGCGCTGGTGGGCGAGGTGGTCGATGCCGAGGGTTTCGAGCGCCTGGTGGGCCAGGGCCCGGCTGGTCGCCGCATCCACCCCGGCGCAGCGCGGCCCGAGGGCGGTGTTCTCGATGGCCGTGCGGCGCATCAGCACGGGCGAGGTCTGGAACACCCAGGCCGTCGTGAGCTCCTCGGCCGTGGGGGCTGGACGGTCGCTGTCGGTCACCGTCCGGGTGCCCTGATCGGGCCTCCTGATGCCGGAGACGATGCCCAGGAGCGTGGTCTTGCCGGAACCGGACGGACCCATGATCGCCGTCGTGGCACCGGCCGGCAGCTGCACGTCGAGCCCATCGAGGACCTGGGTGGCCCCGAAGGCGACGGTGACGCCTCGCAGCACTAGCGACACGAGCGGCTCCCTGCCGGGGTGCCGACCTGGACCCGGACGCCGGGATGGAGCCGCGCTGGATCGGAGGGCACGAGGATGGTGCGGCCCTCGTCGCCGCCGAGGACCGTGGCCGCCTCCGGGCGGACGCCGTCCGCCCGCCGCACGAGCACGCAGGTGCGACCCTGCTGGTCGGAGACGACGGCACCGGCGGGGACGACCACGTTGCCTTCGGCCGGCGGCTCGGCGATCGTGGCATCGGCGTAGGGGGCGAGCGTCGCCACGAGCGAGCGCAGCCGCGAGAGCGCATCCCCGGCGACGGCGGCCCGGTTCTCCGCGAGGGCCAGCTCGACGGCATCGACGCGCAGTACCGATGTCCGGGGAACCTCCTGCGGGTCCGCCTCGGTCAGCGCCGGAGGAGCCTCGGGGGTGGTCGCCTCGGACGGGTCGGTGCTGGTCGCGCCCCCGGCGGGTGCAGCCGGCGCTGCGTCCTGGTGGGCGATCACGTCGGCTCCGACCAGATCCGGCGCCAGATCCAGGACGATCTCGCCGGCAGACGGTGCCGGCCCACCGACCGTGCCGTGCACCCCGGTGACCCGGGCGGCATCGTGGCTGAGGTAGAGGACCCAGGCCGGGTCGAACGCGGTGGTGGGCCCGGCGCCGAGGGCGCGACCGAGGGCGGTGACCCCTCGAGCGGTGGCGTCTCCGAACCGGTCCGCGGCACTGGCCTCGAGACCGCGGCGTCGGAGCAGTTCGTTGAGGGCGCGGACGTCGCCACCCGTGTCGCCGAGAGCCAGCGGGCGGCTAAAGGGCCGGTCGCTCGCCACCAGCATCCGGTCGACGCCATCGACCGATCCGACGATGGCGCCGTCATCCGCTCGGTCCCCGGCAGTCAGCCGGAGGTCCGTGACGGTCCCGGTCCAGCCCGGGGCGACCACGGGGGAGTGCGCCGCCCACCGGAGCCGCAGGCCTGCGCTCGTCACCAACTCCTCGGTAGTCGCCTGCACCTCGACGGTCGTCGGTGCGATGCCGGCCAGGCGGGTGTCATCGGACCGGTCCCGAACCGCTGCGATGCACACGACCGGTACCGCGACCCACAGGGCCAGACCGGCCACGATCACCATCCGCCGAGCGACGGCCTGGGCGCGACCTGAGCTCAACACGGCAGCGTCCGCTGCCGACGCCGCGGCTCAGTAGACACTTGGCGGCCCCCACCCGAACCCCTCGATCTCGGGGTACTCCTCTCGCATCCCGTCGGTGATGCAGCCGCCGAGCACGGCGACGTTGGCTTCGCCGACGCGCCGGTAGATCTGCTGGATGTCCCTATCGTCGTCTTCGATCTCGATCCCGCCCTTGCGGAGGCATGTGGCGACGTACTGCCGGAGCGGCTCGGCCATCGGCTTCGGCCGGAGGCCGATGACCCCGATGTCGCGGAACCGGGCTTGGCAGGCCTCTCGCGGCGCGTTGTCGGCGGCGGTCAGGTCGTCGAAGTTCGTCTCCCACTCGATCCACTCCCGGCCGTCGATCGGGCTCCGATGAGCGGGGGAGAGCACGGCATCGGTCTTGGCCATGCACTCGCGGTACAGGGAGTGCAGCGAATCGATCTCCGCGTCGGTGAGGACTCCATCTTCGAGGGCGTCGGCCTGCGCCGCCCACCCGTGCTTCTTCGCCGTCTTGGACTGCTCCACGACCTCGGTCCGCACCCGAGCCTCCAGATCAGGTCCCTCGTCTCGACCGCAGGCCGATCCGACGACCAGCACCGAGATCGCGAGGATCAGAGCGGTCGCGGTCTTGCGGACCGAACCGGCCCGTCGGGTGTGAAGAGCCCTCACGTCAGGCTGGAGCCGCACTCGTAGCAACCGCGGTGGGTACCTCCCACGTACGAGCCTGCGAAGCTCGCGATCGCGTAGGTGCGGTGGGCGGGCCCCCAGCGGGCACCGCCGGCGGAGTTGCGGACACCGGCGTAGAGGTTGCCGGAGCAGTTGCCCCGGAGCTTCTGGGTCACTGCCCTGCCTCCCCGGGAGATCGGGTAGCTGGTGATCCAGTTGGTGCCGCAGCCGCGGACGGCTTGGCGTTCGCCCCATGCCCCAGCGGGCTGAGGAGCGAGGAGGGAGATGGCGACGGCGAGGCAGGCGAACACGCCAGCGAGCAGCAGGAGTAGACGGCGATGAGAGGTCATAGGTGCTCCTTCGAGTCGGTTGCTGTGGAGTAGTGCCGAGGAGGCGAATCCATGACGGGCGGTCCGGAATGCTCCTCGACCGGAGCGGCCGAGCATTCTTGACCGACCGGTCAAGTTGGTGGGCTAGCGTCGTTGCATTGATCGAGCGGCCCCGTCGGCCGTGCAGAAGGGGTGACGCGATGTACCAGTGGACCGACGAGCAGGAGATGGTGCGCGGCGCCGTCCGGCAGTTCATCGACAAGGAGATCCGTCCCCGCATCGACGAGTTCGAGCACGGCGACACCCCGCCCTACAAGGTCCTGCGCAAGCTGTTCAAGGACTTCGGCATGGACACCGCCGCCCGGGACCGCTTCACCAAGCAGATCGCGTTCGAGAGGTCCGTGGCCGAGGCCGTGGCCAAGGGCGAGGCTCCGCCCGAGAAGCCCAAGCGCGACGGCGACGGGGGCGCGAGCTCGCTCACGCTGATCCCGATCATCGAGCTGTGCAAGGTCTGTCCCGGCATGGTCACGGCCATGGGCGTGTCGATGGGCCTCACCTCCGCTGCCATCAGCTCCAAGGGCACCATCGCCCAGAAGGAGCGGTGGGTCCCGGACCTGCTCACCATGGACAAGATCGGCGCCTGGGCCATCACCGAGCCCGGCTCCGGCTCCGACGCGTTCGGCTCGATGAAGGCCACCGCCCGCAAGGACGGCGACGAGTACGTCCTCAACGGCTCCAAGACCTTCATCACCAACGGCCCCTACGCCGACACCATCGTGTTCA
>CAZCVS010000219.1:0-5907 GCA_964501845.1 uncultured Iamiaceae bacterium | reverse complement strand
GAGGCCACCGACGGCAACCTGCGGGAGTACCTCCAGTGGGTCACCCGCCAGAGCAGCGAGGGCAGCCGGGTCGCCGAAGCCGTGCTCCCCGAGTCCGACGACGACGCCGTGCGCATCATGACCATCCACGCCGCCAAGGGCCTGGAGTTCCCCATCACCATCGTGAGCGGCATGTCCACCGCGCCGCAGGGCCGGGCGGCGCCGGCCCAGGTCGTGTTCCCGCCGGGCGGCGGGGTCGGCTACCGGTTCGGCAAGGCGGTCACCACCGACGAGTTCGAGGACTGGAAGCCCATCGACGAGCAGATGGCCTTCGATGAGCGGGTGCGGCTGCTCTACGTCGCCTGCACCCGGGCCAAGGACCACCTCGTCGTGTCCCTCCAGCGCAAGGTCCGCTCCCGTCCCGCCGAGCCGTCGAAGCGCACCAACGCGGAGCTGCTCCTCGCCGGCACCGGTGACGGGCTCGACGACCTGCCCGACGCGGTGGCGCCCGAGGTCGAGGTGGCGGCCGTCTTCCCCGACTCCCCACCGGCTCCGCCCCCACCGTTCGCCCAGTGGCGGGCCGAGCTCGACGCCGCGCTGGCTGCCGGGTCTCGTCCCACCACCGTCGCAGCCACCGCCCTCACCGCCGAGGGCGCGCCCGACCCCGCTCGGGACGAGCCGGTCGACGAGGCCCCTTCCACCGCGCCGGGCGACCCCGACGAGGCCGAACCGGCCGAGGCTGGCCTCCAGAAGCGACCGCGGGACCTCGATCTGCCGCCGTGGCTCAAGGGCCGCTACGGCACCGCCGTCGGCCGCGCCGTGCACGGCACCCTCCAGACCATCGACCTGGCCGAGCCCACCGGGCTGGCCGGCGCGGTGGCCGCCCAGTGCGAGGCCGAGGCCATCACCGACCGCGCCGACGAGGTCGAGGGCCTGGTGCGCGCCGCCCTCGCCTCTCCGGTCATCGCCGCCGCCACCGACGGGCCGCACTGGCGGGAGGTCTACGCCTGCACCCCGACGCCCGGGGGCCGGCTGCTCGAGGGCTACATCGACCTGCTGTACCGCAGCCCCGAGGGCATGGTGATCGTCGACTACAAGACCGCCGCCACCGACGATCCGGCCGAGCTGCAGCGCCGCGTCGACGGGTACCGGCTCCAAGGCGGCTCCTACGCCCTGGCGGTGCGGGAGACCACCGGTGAGCCCATCGCCCGGGTGGCCTTCGCCTTCCTCACCCCCACCGGTGCCGTGGAGCTCGATCTCGACGATGTCGACGCCGCCATCGGCGAAGTGGAAGCCCTGGTCGCGGCGGGTGCCGAGCAGGTCACCGCGTAGCCCCAGGCCACGCGCCATCCGTTCCACTGTCAGACCCCCTCGGTACGTTGCAGTGGTCCCCGAAAAGAGCGATCTGACCATGCCCTTCTCCTTCCTCCACGCCGCCGACCTCCACCTCGACACGCCGTTCACCTCCGTGAGCGGCTACCCCGAGCGCGTCGGTGCGGCCCTGCGGGAGGCTTCGCTGGAGGCCTGGGAGGCGCTGATCCAGACGGCCATCAACCGCCAGGTCGCCTTCGTGGTCCTGGCCGGAGACATCTACGACGGCGCGGAGCGCGGGATCCGGGCCCAGCGGGCGTTCCTCGAGGGCGTGACCCGCCTGGCGGACCACGGCATCAAGACGTTCCTCGTCCACGGCAACCACGACCCGGTGACCGAGGGCTGGACCGCCATCACCACCTTCCCGAGCCAGGTCCACCGCTTCTCGGAGACCGAGGTCGAGTCGATCGCGTTCGAGGCCGGTGGGGAGCAGGTCGTCGTCCACGGCACCAGCTACGCCACCTCCGCCACCACGGAGAACCTCGCCCTCCAGTTCCCCACGGCCACGCCCGGCGCCTTCAACATCGGGCTGCTGCACGCCAACCTCAGCGGCCTCGGTTCCAAGCACCAGGACTACAGCCCGTGCTCGGTCGACGACCTGCGCCGCACCGGGTACCAGTACTGGGCGCTCGGCCACATCCACCAGCGCCAGACCCCCCACGAGCGCACGCCGTGGATCGTGTACCCCGGCAACATCCAGGGCCGCACCCCCCGCTCGTCCGAGCGCGGCGCCAAGGGTGCGGTCATCGTGCCGGTCACCAACGGCGAGGCCGTCGAGCCGGAGTTCGTCGCGCTGGACCGGGTCCGCTTCGTCGACGTCACCGTCGCCATCGACGACCTGGCCGACACCGGCGCCCTGCTGGACCAGCTCGAGCAGGCCGCCGACCCGGGACACCACGGCGGCCGCGGTGTGCTCGTGCGGGCCACCGTCGAGGGCAGCGGCCGGCTCCATCAGGAGCTGCTCGCCCAGCCCCGGCGCGAGGAGGTGCTGCGGGAGCTGCGGGACCGCGGCGCCGGCGCCGCCCCGTTCGTCTGGTGGGAGCGCATCACTTGGCGCACCCGGTCGATGGTCGACGTCATCGACATCCGCCGGCGGGAGGACTTCGCCTCGGACCTCCTCCGCTCCATGGACGAAGCCACCCCCGCGTTCGCCGGCGCGTGGATGAACGACCTTCCGCCGGACATCGTGCGCGAGCTGGGCGACCTGCTCCCCGCGGCGGACGACCCGGCCATCTGGGAGACCGCCCAGCGCCTCGCCCTCGAGTCCGTCACGGCGGCCGAGCCATGAGGATCCACGGCTGGCACATCGACGGCTTCGGCGTCCACCACGACCTCCAGGTCACCGACCTGCCCAAGGGCCTCACCGTCATCACCGGGCCCAACGAATCCGGCAAGAGCACGCTCCAGCACTTCCTCGCCGGCGTCTTGTTCGGGTACCCGAACAAGGGCCGACCCGACCGCCACGATCCCCTCAACGGGGGCAACTACGGCGGCCGCCTGTTCGTCACCGACGAGCAGGGCCGGGCCATCTCCATCCACCGCGGCGCCCGCAAGAGCTCGCTGCGGCTGGCCACCGCGGACGGCGACCTCGATCCCGCCGAGGCCGCGCTGGCGGAGCTGGTCGGCGGGGCCAGCGAGAAGGTGTTCCAGAGCGTCTTCGCCGTGCACCTGGCCGACCTCGCCGAGCTGAAGGCCCTCACCGCAGACCAGGTGCGCGAGCGGGTCTTCTCCGCCGGCATCGTCGGCGCCGGCAAGACGGCCGAAGCGGCTCTCACCGAGCTCGGGTCCGCCCGGGACATGCTCCTGCGCCCGTCGGGCCGCGGGGCGTTCCTGCTCAAGTCACTGCGCGAAGACCTCGCCGCCGCCCGTGGCCGCCTCGCCGAAGCCCGCACCGAGGCCGATCAGCTCCCGGCGCTCCTGGAGCAGCTCGCCGGGCTCGACGCCGAGGCGGAGTCGCTCCGGGTGGAGGCCCGCGCGCTCGACCAGCAGCGCGAGCTGCTGGATGCCGTGCAGCAGGTGTGGCCGTCGTGGTCCGCGGCCCAAGACGCCCGCCGGGAGCTGATCGAGCTCGGCCCCGTACCGGGGTGGGACGCCCACACCGTCGCCACCCTCCGCAACGCCGTCACGCTCCGTGCCGAGCGCACCGCTTCGCTCGCCACCGCCAGCCGCAAGCTCGACGAGGCCGTCGAGCAGGCCACTTCCCTCCCCCAGCCGGGGCCGGCGGCTCCGCTGGTCGACGCCATCGACCGCACCGTCCAGCAGGCCCAGGCCGAGGTGCAGCGGCGGGACCGCATCGGCGAGCTGCGCCACCGGCTTGCCGGCCACCGCGCCGACACCGACGCAGCACTCGCCCGACTGGGCGACCACCACGACCGAGCGTGGCTCGCCACCCGCGCCCCGCGGATCGACGATGCCGCCGAGCTGCGTACCGTGGCTGCGGCCACCGACGAAGCCCGCCGTGCAGCAACCGCTGCTGCCACCAGCCAACGCCACCTCACCGCCGAGCTCGCCGATGAGAGCGAGGAGCTCCGACTTGCCGCCGAGGCGGCCGCGGCCGCCACCGGCCCGAGCGCCGAGTCCGCCGCCCGCTACCTCGACGCCACCGCCCGCCTGGTCGCCCTGATCGGCCAGCGTGACGCGGCCGCCCGCCACCTCGCCGTCGCCACCCAGCGCACGGCGGCGTCCTCCACCGCATCCACCGGGACCGCCGTGCCCCCGACCGGTCGCCCCGTCGTCGCCGGCGGGGTGACCGCCCTGGTCCTCGCCATCGGGCTGCTCGCCACCGGCGCCACCGCCGCGGCCATCGCCGCCGCGGTCGCCGCAGCCGTGGCGCTCGCCGTCGGCGCAGCGCTCGGACTGCGTGGTGCCAGCCGAACCTCCGAGACCACCGCGACAGCCGGACCCGACCCGTTGACCGTCCACGCCGCCGAGGAGCTCGCCCACCTCGATGCCGAGCTGGGTGCGGTGCTCGCCGTGCTCGACCTCCCCGAGCGCCCCACCGCCTCGCAAGCGGCAGAGATCCAGAGCCACGCCCACCGCCTCGCGGCCGAAGCCCACGACCGGGCGGCCGCACGGCGCCAGACCGCCGACCTGCTCGACGCGCAGCGCCGAGCGGCCACCCGGCGCCTCACCGCCGCGGATGCCGAGGTCGCCCGCACCGCCCAGGCCCTCGCCGACGCCGAGCAGCGCTGGACCGCCTGGCTCGCCGATCACCACCTTCCCCCCACGCTCGACCCTGCCGGTGCTGCAGAGCTGCTCACCACCGTGGACCGGGCCCGGTCCGCCGCCCACGCCGGGGACCTCGTCGAGGCCGACCTCGCCGCCGCCGAGGCTCAGAGCCAGGCCTTCACCGATGAGGTCGCCGCCCTCGCCGAAGAGCTCCACCTCGACCCCAGCCACGACGCGCTCACCTTGGTCGAGCTGCTGACCGCCGAGGCCCGCCGGGCCATCGTCCGGACCGGCGCCCTCGAGACAGCCGCGGCCCACGTCGAGCACCGCCGGCTCGACCGGGAACAGGCCATCAGCGCACTCGACCAGGCGGACGCCGACCTCAAGACCCTGCTGGGCGAGGCCGCCGTCGCCGACGCAGACAACGCCCTCGATCAGATCGAGCGGGTCGAGCACGCCCGCCGGCTGCGGGCCACCATCGCCGACGCGGACACCCGCCTCGGCGCCGCCCTCGGCGAGGAGGACCACCAGATCCGCCAGGCCCACCGCCTCCTCACCGATGCCGGGGCCGAACCCACCGCCTGGGCCGGCCAGGCCGACGAGCTCGGCCGGCAGGCCGGAGCCACGCACCAGCGTCGAGACGACGTGCTCGACCGCCGGTCGCGCCTCCAGGGCCAGGTCGACGTGCTGAGCGCCTCCGCCGACATCCCCTCGCTCGAGCTCCAGGTCAGCGACCTGGAGACGCAGCTGGTCGACGCGGTCCGGGATTGGGCCTCGTTCCACCTGGCCCACCGGTTGGTCGAAGACACCCTCGCCCGCTACCAGCGAGAGCGCCAGCCCGAGGTCGTACAGCGGGCCGGCGCGCTGTTCCACCAGGTCACCGACGGCCGCTACACCCGCCTCGAGGTCCGCGGCACCGAGGTCATCGCCATCAACCAGGCCGCCCAGGAGGTCCACGCCTCGAACCTGAGCCAGGGCACCACCGAGCAGCTCTACCTGTGCATGCGCTTCGCGCTCGCCGAGTCCTTCTCCAAGACGGCGTCGCTCCCGCTGCTGCTCGACGACATCACGGTCAACGCCGACACCGAACGTCTGCCCCGCCTCGCCCAGATGATCGCCACCGTCGCCGAGACCCACCAGATCCTGGTGTTCAGCTGCCAGGACCGCATGGTCGAACTGCTCCAGCAGGCGGACCCGGCGGCCCGGATCATCACCCTCCCCGGCCAGAGCAGCAGCACCGCCCGCATCGGCGCCGTCAGCTAGGCCTGGCTCAGATCGTCAACGCCGGGCGATCTGCTCGGCGACCTCCAGCCGCTTGCGCAGCTGGCCCACCGTCGCCTCGGTGATGCGGCCCACACCGGACAACCGGTTCAGCTCGCTGTTCACCTG
>CAZCVS010000218.1:0-5915 GCA_964501845.1 uncultured Iamiaceae bacterium | reverse complement strand
AGCGCCTGGCCAGCAACCTCGGCCGGATGCCGTCGGCCGACGAGACCGCCGAGGCGCTCGGCGTGAGCAAGGACGAGCTCCGCCGCCTGCAGGACAAGATGTTCCGCTCCGTCGTGTTGGCCCTCGAGTACGACGTCAACGACGGCGACGAGGACCTCACCCTGGTCGAGGTGCTCACCGACGAGAGCACCCTCGAGCCGTCCGAGGAGCTCGAGAGCCGTGAGCTCAAGGCGTACCTGCGTGACGCCGTGCACCTGCTGCCCGAGCGTCACCGCCTCGTGGTCGTCGGGTACTTCCTCGAGGGGCGCAAGTCGCAGGAGCTGGCGTCGTTCCTGGGTGTGACCGAGTCCCGCATCTCCCAGCTCCGGTCCGAGGCCCTGGAGATGCTCCGCGAGGGCATCACCGCCCAGTACGAGGCCGAGGCCGGCGAGACCACGGAAGCCCCCCAGGGCCGTGTCGCCCGCCGCAAGGCCGGGTACGCCTCCGCGATCGGCGAGGCCTCCCACTGGCACGACCGCATCGGCGCCGACGCCGTCGCGACGGCCTGAGGCTCGAGGCCTCGCCTCGACCACACGATCACACCGCTTCGTTTCGACGAGCGTGTCCACGGAACCGGGTCTTGAGGCGAAGCCTCAAGACCCGGATGTCCGGCTTCCATCGGTGCTGCGGCGTGTTCGGTGGTAGAGCGGCTCACGGTTCTTCTCCCCGACTTCGTCGATGAGCCACCCATGCCCTGCTCTTTCCGCTCTGGGTGACTCCGGCCCTGGCGGCCTCCGTCACCGGGCCGCTCGGGCCCTTCACCTTCGGCGACAAGCTGGCGCCGGATCGAACATGTCACTGGCGCTGATTCTCGGCTTGTCCTACCTCAGGAACTCGATGAGGTCAGGCATGCGCAGGCGGGCGGCGGTGCCGAGGACGGCGTCGAGCGCGGCTCCTCGGGCGAGGTGATCGAGCTCGGCGTTGCGGATCGGCCGACCGGTGGCAGGGGCGCCGGCGCCGGCCGGGACGCGCTCGCGGCTGAGCAGGTCGAGACCGGCTCGGGCGGCCTGAGCGTTCTGGTGGGCGACCACCTCGATCTCCGACACCAGGCGGCCGAGCACATCGTGGTGGTCGCGCAAGATGGCGGGCCAGGGTCCGGTGGCGTTCGCTGCCAGGTCTCGCAGGGTGGCCCCGCCGACGGTCTGGGCCACGGTGGCGGCACGGAGCAGATCCAGCTCTCGCGCCCGCGTCCGAGCCCGCTCGACCTCCCGGGTCGCACGGGGGAGGAAGCGGGCCTCGCCCGCTCCGATGAGCAGGTGGGTCTCGATGAGCTTGAAGAGCAGGACCTCGAGCGCGTCGCCCTCCCGCTCCAGAATGGTACCGACAGCTTCCATGCCCGCCATCCATCGGCTCCGGCCACGCAGGGTGAAGCCATACCCCTGATTTCCTCCGTCGGGGTCGGTGGAACGAGACGAACGTCCGGTACCCCGGTTCGTTCCGGCCACGTTCCGTGGTTTCAGCGATGTCGGCGCGCCCGGCTCGATGCTCAGGCAGGCGGGGTAGGCGCCGTCGCGCCACGTGCTGGCGGTCGGCCCGCTGCCGGCGACGCGACGAGCAGCCCTGCCAGCGCGAGTCCGACGCCGAGTGCCACGGCGGTCGTGCCCCGATCGATCGCCGGGGCCAGCGTGGTCGGGAGGACGGCTCGGGTCAGGACTGTCCAGCGGGTGACACCCCACCCGAGGAGCGCGGCGGCCGTCGCCGCGGCGCCCACGGGACGCAGGCGCCGCGGGCCCAGCGATCCGACGAGGCCGGCGAGCAGCGCGACGGCTGCAACCACCACCGGGACAATGGACGCGCCGGCACCGGGCGGAACGGCTCGCCAGGTGGCGAGGGCGGCGATCACCGCCGCGGCGCCCGCCGCGGCGCCGAGGCCCGTGGCCGCCCGCAGCCCCCACCGCAACCCCACGAGCACGGTGACGAAGAGGCTGACGACGGCGAGCAGCCCCCAGGCCAGGAGCGATGGCGGCGAGGCCACCACCAGCTGGCCGGTGACCACGGTGGGGTTCCCGTCGATGGTCAGCGGAACGGTCCACGCGCCGTCGGGTCCGCCGAGGTCGACCCGCCCGTCGGCGTCCACGACACGCGGCGGGGTGGGGGACATCCAGTGGATGCGGTGGTCGTGCCAGGCGTAGGTCCCGTCGGTGGCCACCGTCTCCCACCGGGGCGCGGCGTCGGGATCAGGGGCCCGGTCGGTCGTGCCGTACCGAGCCTCGTTGGCGGTGGTCGCCACCGCCCGGGCGTTGCGGCGGACGGTGCCGTCGGCATCGAAGCGGAGGTAGGGCACCGGATCCGCATCGGCCGAGGCGGAGTAGTCCGCGACCTCGGCCGTGTGCCCGGCGGGAACCGTCAGCTCGAGCAGGGAGTCGCCGCCGACGATGCGCAGTGCCGCTCCGGGGGGCAGGGCCGGTGAGATGTCGGTGATGGTGGAGCGGTAGTCGGTCGGTCGGGGCGCGTCGGCCGCCACCGGTGCCGCGGTCGCCCCGAGCAGGACCACCATGACCAGCACGCCGAGGGCGGCCCGCCGCGCCGGCCGGGGGATCACGGGCGGCGGCGGATGACCACGAAGGCCACGATCGCGGTGATCAGCAGGACGCCGATGATCACGACGGCGGGGTTGGAGCCGGCGGCGTCCGGCGGTGCGGACTGACCGAGCAGGAGCATGCTGGCCCACGCCCCGGCGGTCACGTCAGGCCTGCAGCAGGGCCAGGACGTCGTCGTGGACCTTGCCGTTGGTGGCGACGCCGCTGCCGTGACCGGGACCCTCGCTGCCGTCGTAGCTCGTGAAGCGGCCACCCGCCTCGGCGAGGATGATGGGCATCGGCGCCAGGTCGTAGAGCTCCGCCACCGGATCGACCATGGCTTCGATGCGGCCGGTGGCCACGAGGACGTAGCCGTACCCGTCGCCCCAGGTGCGCAGCTGCACGCCCCGGTTCTTCACCCGGACCATGGCCTCGTCGCTCCAGGTGTTGAAGCCGCTGGTGCTGATGACGGCGCCGTCGAGCGACGCGTGGTCGTTGACCGACACCGGGGCGCCGTTGGCGAAGCAGCCGAGGCCCCGCCCGGCGGCGACCGTCTCGCCCAGAGCGGGGACGTTGATGACCCCGACGGCGATCCCGTGCTCGTCCTCGAGCGCGAGCAGGTTGGTGTAGAGCGGGACGCCGTGCGTGAAGGCCTTGGTTCCGTCGATCGGGTCCAGGATCCAGCGCCGGCCGGACGTGCCGACCTTCTCGGCCTCCTCTTCGCCGAGGATGCCGTCGTCGGGGAACAGTCGCTCGAGCTCCTCGCGCACCAGGCGCTCGGCCCCGCGGTCGGCCACCGTCACCGGCGTGCCGTCGCCCTTGCGGTCGATGGCGAGATCGGCGCGGCGGAAGTGCTGGAGGGTGAGGTCCCCGGCCTTGCGGATGATGGTGACGGCTGCTTCGAGCAGCTCCGGATCGGTCGGCGACGTCATGGATGCATCATCCCACGCGACCCGAGACCCCCGGCGAGCCAGCGATAGCGACCCGACGAAAACCCGGCGCCAGGTCGAGGTGAAGCCTCGACCTTCAGAACCGGGTCTTGTAGGCGGAGCCGGTGCGGAGGTACTTGATCATGTCGACGGTGCCGTTGGGGGCGGCGGCGGACCAATCGGCCCAGCGCTTGTACTCGTCGAGGGTGGGCGCCGCCTTGATCATGGCGGCGTGGACCTGGATGACCTGGACCCGGGCGGCGGTCTTGCGCTGGTACTCGGGCGACTCGCAGAGCTGGCGCATGACCCAGCCCCGCTTGGCCCCGCCGTCGAGGCGGCGCTTCCAGTAGTCGAGGCCGCTCGGGTCTGGCTGGCGCTCGAACAGGTTGCGGTAGAGCTGGGTGACGTACGCGGTGTTGTTCAGTTCGCCGTAGCGCCGGGTGAACTCGGACCCGGCGACGAACTGGCTGGCGGCGGCGTCGAGGGGGGTGCCGGCGCGGACCTTGCGGATCCAGTAGTCGAGGCCCGAGTAGTCGGGGATGCGCAGGAAGAACCCGAGGTAGAGGCGGATGGTGGGCGCGGTGACCTTGGTGGCGCCGTCGTGGCCCAGCAGGTCCGCGATGAACGTGTCGGGGGTGACTGCGCCGCCCTCGAGGTTCTCGGTGGCCTTGGCGACGAACGCGGCGGACGGAGCGATGCCCAAGAAGTCGGCGACCTGCTGCTTGGCGAAGGCGGCCGCGTTGGGCAGGGGGGCGAAGGCGCTGTTGGGCACCTTGGCGCGGACCTTGGCCGGCTCCGCGGCATCGAGGGAGTACTTCGCGTTGACCGCGGCCGCGTTGTACCACTTGGCGTTGGGCATGCGGATCTCGAAGTGGCAGTGGGCGCCGGTGGCTTCGGCGTTGCCGCTGTCGCCGAGGTAGGCGATGTGGTCGCCCTTGAGGACCCGCTTGCCGGTGGCCATGCCGGGGGCGAAGGCGTACTTGAACTGGTTCTTGCCGTTGTCGGTGCCCGGGTCGTCGTTGTTGATGTGGAGGTAGCAGTAGTACCAGCCGTCATCGCCCTTGAGGTACAGCGAGTTGCCGCCGGTCTGGTGGCGCAGCTCGATGATGGTGCCGCTGACGCAAGCGAGGAGCTTGAGCATCTTCTTGCCCATGAGGTCCTGGCCCTCGTGCCTGCGCCCGCCGCTGCGGGCCGCGAGGTACGTGTCGCTCCAGGTCGCCTTGCCGAGCGTGGCGTCGGGGAGGACGGGGAACATCATGGGCCGGACGTGCTTCTCGCCCGCCGGCCGGGGCGGGAGGAACGAGTAGTCGCGGGAGGAGCCGGTTGGGATGGTCTCGCTGCCCTCGAGGCCGGGATCGGGCTCGGTGCCGGCGGTGCCGGGATCGCTGAAGGTGGCGACGTCTTGCGCCCCCGCGGCTCGGGGGAGGAACGGGGCCAGGCCGGCCGCCAGGCCGCCCGCGACGACGAGACGGCGGCTGAGGCCGGACGTCCGGGGGTCGGGATCGGGATGGCAGCTGCAGGACATGGGGACCTCGGTGGCGGGCCGGCGGGGTCGATGGCGGGTCACAAGAGGACCCGGGTATCTATCGGCCGCGGAGCGCCGATGAATATGACGATAGCGTTACGACCGGGACGGTTCCAGGCTGACCGGCGTTTCGGCCGCCCGGTAGGGTGCGGAGGTGGCCGACGATGTGCACCCCGCCATCGCTGCCCGTCTCGATGACGACGGTCAGCGCTACACCTCGGGTCGGCGCAAGCTGGTCGAGGTGCTCGTCGACGCGGGCCGTCCCCTGACGGCTGCCGAGGTGCTGGTCGAGGGGGAGCTGGCCCAGAGCTCCGCGTACCGCAACCTGGCGGTGCTCGAGGCCTGCGGGGTGGTCCACCGGATCGCCGGCTCCGACGAGTTCGCCCGCTTCGAGCTGGCCGAGGACCTGACCGACCACCACCATCACCACCTCATCTGCACCTCGTGCGGGTCGGTCGCGGACTTCACCGCACCCGAGGGGCTGGAGCGCTCCGTCGAAGAGCTCGCCGGCCAGGTCGCGGCCACGGCGGGGTTCACGGCCGACCACCACCGCCTCGATCTCTTCGGCCGCTGCGCGGCCTGCCACGCGGCCTCACCCCACACCTGACGGCGCGCACCGCTCGCCCATCCGTGTCCGTGCCCCGCTCGTCCCGCGCCCAGGAGCCCACCCATGTCTGATCCCGTCACCGAAGCCGCCCGCCGCCGGACCTTCGCCATCATCTCCCACCCCGACGCCGGCAAGACCACCCTCACCGAGAAGTTCCTCCTCTACGGCGGCGCGCTCACCAGCGGGGCCGGCGCGGTGAAGGCGCGCGGCGACCGCCGCTCGGCCACGTCGGACTACCTGGAGCTGGAGCAGCAGCGCGGCATCTCGATCACGTCGACGGTGCTGCAGTTCCCCTA
>CAZCVS010000217.1:0-5939 GCA_964501845.1 uncultured Iamiaceae bacterium | reverse complement strand
GCCTCCTCGTAGGCGGCGTGGGCGATCGACTGCTTGAACGTGCGCTCGTTGCGGGCGACGACGGCGGTCGAGTCGGTGGCCATGTCGGGCAGGTCGATGATCGTGTTCGGGTAGGTGGGTGACACGGTCGACACGCCAGCGACCCGGACGGGCGCACCGGCGGAACCGGCATGGCGCCGGGCGAAGTCCATCGACGTGAGGATCACTGCGGCGCCGCCGTCAGAGGTCGCGCAGATCTCCAGCAGGTGCAGCGGATCCGCCACCATCGGCGAGGCGAGGACGTCGTCGACCGACACCGCCTTCTGGAACCGGGCGTTGGGGTTGGCCAGCCCGTTGGCCGCGTTCTTGACCTTGACCTTGGCGAAGTCCTCGCTGGTGGCGCCGTAGACATCCATGCGCCGGCGGGCGGCGAGGGCGAAGTAGGTGGGGTTGGTGGCGCCCACCAGGCGGAAGCGCAGCCAGTCGGGGTCAGTGGGCCGGTCGCCGGCGTTCGGGGCGAGGAACCCCTTCGGCGTGGTGTCGGCGCCGACCACGAGGGCGACGTCGCACAGGCCGGCCAGGATGCGGGTGCGGGCTGCTTCGAGGGCGGTCACGCCGGAGGCGCAGGCGGCGTACGACGACGCCACGCGGGCGCCGGTCCAGCCGAGGGCCTGGGCGAACGTGGCACCCGAGACGTAACCGGGGTAGCCGTTGCGCATGGTGTCGGCGCCGGACACGAAGTCCACGTCGCTCCAGGCGATGCCGGCGTCTCGCAGGGCGTCGTGGGCCGCGGCCACGCCGTACTCCACGAAGTTGCGGCCCCACTTGCCCCACGGGTGCATGCCCACACCGAGGACGGCCACATCGTTGGTGCCGGCCATCAGGCCACCTCTCCCTCGGTCGCGACGGGCTTCCACTTCCAGATCAGGTGGTCGGTCTCGTCGTCGCTGAACAGCACGTCGACGACCAGCTCCATGCGCTGGCCGACCTTCAGGTCCGCCACCGTCACCCCGGCCACGACCTGGCCCATGACGACGAGGCCCTCCTCGGCCAGCTCGACCGCGGCGATGCAGAACGGCACGTGCTCGTCGGTGGGGGTGACGTAGGGGGCCGGTGGCTGGTAGCAGGCATCGGTGTAGCTCCAGACCGTGCCGAACCGCGACAGCCGGACGTCGTCGAAGTCGGTGCCGACGCACGCCGGGTTGGGGCAGCCGTAGCTGGCCTTCGGGAACACGTAGGTGCGACAGGTGGTGCACTGCTGGCCCAGGAGCGCGGGCTCCGGGTCGGTGGTGAACCAGCCCTCGGCGCCCAGCGCGGGCGCTTGGGTCTTGGTGGTCATGCAGGCACCTCGTGTTCGCGGATCACGGTTTCTGATGGTACGTCAGAAACCGCACCCGGCGACAACGAGCGATCCCGCCCGATGAGGTCGCTCGGCCTTGCTTGCGTCGGTCCTTCACAGCCGCGAAACAAACGTGAAACGTCGCGCCCGTACCTTGCCCCCATGCAGGTGGAGATGGTCCGATGGCCCGCCGAAGAGGCTCGTCTGGCCGAGATCCGCATCTCCGGCCAGGCGCGGCTCGTGCTGGTGCCCGAGGGGCTGGCCCCGCCGCTCACCTCCGACCCGCTCGAGGACTGGGTGCGGCTCCCCGCGTCCGACGAGGACGTGCGCGCCCGGGTCCGGGTCCTCGAGGACCGCGCCCGCGGCGCCGAGGAGGCCAGCATCCCCGAGCTCGACGAGAACGGGCTGCTCCGGCTCGATGGCCAGTGGGTGTCGCTCCCACCCGTCGAGCACCGGCTCATGGGCGTGCTGCTCGACCGCTACCGCGCCGTGGTCAGCCGCGACGCCCTCGCCCGCGCCGGATGGCCGGAAGGCATCCCCGGCCGCAACGTGCTCGACGTCCACATCGTCCGCCTGCGCCGTCGCCTCGCCCCCCTCGGTCTCGTCATCCGGACCGTCCGCTCCCGCGGGTACCTCCTCGAGGCCGCCTCCTGAGGCTGCGTCTCGTCACCCGGTCGCTGCGGAAGATGTGATCAGGGACGGCAGACTCGTTCGCCATGGGACTGTTTCGGCACCGGCGCGACTACGAGCTTCCGGAGGACTGGGAGGATCAGGTCGCTTCGGTGGTCGTGCGGTGGTTCGACTACGACCTCGAGGAGCGGACCCGCCTGCGCGACCTGATCGTGCGGCTGCTCGGCGAGAAGCGGTGGGAGGCAGCCAACGGCTTCACCCTCACCGAGGAGATGCGCCTGATCATCAGTGCCCAGGCGGCGATGCTCATCTTGGGTCTCGACTGGAGCGCCTACCGGAAGGTGGGCAACATCATCGTCCACCCGACGACGCTGGTCCTCCAGGGCGAGCGGGCGTCGGCGTCGATGGTGGGGCTCGCCACCGACGAGCCGATGGCGATCCTCGGCCAAGCGGATCACGACGGCGGTCCGGTGGTGCTCGTGTGGGACGAGGCGGAGCGCAACGCACGGCACCCCGAGCGCGGCTTCAACGTGGTCTTCCACGAGTTCGCCCACAAGATCGACATGCTCGACGGCGTCGTCGACGGCACGCCGCCCCTCGAGACGATTGAGCTGCACGAGCGCTGGGTCGCGGCCTGCACCGCAGAGTTCGAGGCCATCCGGTCGGGCGCGGGCAGCCACCTCGTGCGGGACTACGCCGGGACCAACGCCGGCGAGTTCTTCGCCGTGGTCACCGAGGTGTTCTTCGACCGCGGCATCGCCCTCCAGAAGGACCGCCCCGAGCTCTACGCCGTGCTGTCCGAGTTCTACCGCCAGGACCCCGCCGCCCGCGAGCGCGCCAACCGCTGAGCCACGCCGCCCCCCGTCAGGTGACGAGGAGCGGCGCAGGTCAGACCGGTGCCGGCCCGGACAGGACCACCGTGTGGCCGGTGGAGGAGTCCAACTGCTGGAGCATCCGGAGCTGGAGCAGCGCCGGGTTGTCGGCGGCGATGCGGGCCGCGTTGGCCAGGGTGCGCAGCGCCGCCGTCTCACCCCGCGCCCGCTCCAGCGCGGCCTGGCCCTCGGCCCGGGCGAGCAGGACCGCCGCCTGGGCCCGGCGCAGCTCCGCAGACAAGACGAGGTCCTTCACCTCAGCCCGCTCGACGGCGAGGCCGAGCGCACCGAGGTCGCCGATGCCAGCCAGCAGCCGCTCGCCGAGTGCCGGACGAGCTGCCAGCAGCTCCTCGTAGGTGAGGCCGGCCACCAACTCGCGCAGCGCCACCTGCACGGTGAGGTACGCGACCTGATCCGCGTCGAGCCCAGCGGCGACGTACGCCACCGCGTCGGTGACCCGGGTGATCAGGCCGAGGGACGCGCGCACGGTGACCCCGTCGGCGGTCGGGACCTCCTGGAGCGGCAGCACCGTGAGGCGGGCCCGCACCAGCACGCGCCGCACCGTCGTGTGGCGACGGGTGATGCGGTGGCGGCCCGGCTCGAGCGCGCCGACCTGTCGACCGGCGACGAAGACGACACCCACCTCGCCATCAGTGATGGTGACCGTGCGCAGGAGGCCGACCGGCCGCCCGTCCTCGAACGCGGGGCCGTGGTACGGGAGGTCGTAGGTCGAGAAGTGGTTCATGATGGCCCCCTTCGGGGTCAGTGGGTTCGATGGGTGGGCGGACGGATCCGTCCCGGTCGGCGCCTCGTTCCGGCGGGGGCACGGAGCCCGCAGAGCCGTCGCAAGGGCGCCCGAAAGCGCCTGCCGACCGGGACCGACCCATGGAGAGGGGAGTTGAACCCCTGGGTTTGCAGCCCGTTACCTGAGGTGCGGCGGGCGAACATCCGAACGGTCCCCGACACGTCGGTTCCCGCGGTCATCCCGCCAACGCCGAGCAAACCTAAGTTGCGGCTCGGTCGTCGCTCGCACGAGTTTCGGTCGGCCACACTGGGGCCATGCCCATCTGGCGACGTCGCGCCGTCGATCCGCTGCCGGAGGACTGGGAGGAGATCGTCGCCCGGCGCGTGCGCACCTGGTGGGACGTGCCGGTCGAGGTGCGGACCGAGGTGCGCGACGTCATGGAGCACCTGCTCACCGCCAAGCGGTGGGAGGCGGCTGCGGGGTTCGAGTTGACCGATGAGGTGCGCCTGGTCGTCGCCTCACAGGCCGGACTGGTGGTCGCCGGCCTCGAAGCCGAGGTGCGTCGGTTCCCGAACGTGCGGTCGATCATCGTCCACGCCGAGGCCATCGCCGCTGGCGGCGAGCGCGAAGGTCCAGCAGGGACCTACGTCGACGACGAGGACTGGTCAGCGGGTGAAGCCGGCCACGATGACGAGCCGATCACGCTGGCCTGGTCCGATGTGGTGTGGGATCTCCGCCATCCCCGCTCGGGGCGCAACGTCGTGGTTCACGAGTTCGCCCACAAGCTCGACATGCTCGACGGCGTCGTCGACGGGATGCCGCCGCTGCCGACTCCTGAGGCTCGCGGGCGGTGGATCGAGGTGTGCACCCGAGAGTTCGAGGCCGTCCAAGAGCAGGGCGACGACCACCTCCTCGGCGACTACGCCGGCGAGGATCCCGGTGAGTTCTTCTCGGTCGCCGCTGAGGTTTTCTTCACCCGGCCCGACGCGATGGTCGAAGACACTCCCGAGCTCTACGAGGTGCTGGCGGGCTACTTCGGTCAGGACCCGGCGACCTGGTCGGCCGCCTCGGATCCGTGATGAGGATGGATGAAGGCCGCGGCCGGACAGCTCAGCCGTCTCCACGTTCGCTGTCAGGCCACCTCGGTACGGTCCGGGTGGGGGTCGGAACGAGCGAGAGCGAGGTCGGCGACGATGGGTATGATCTTTGTATGCGCACGAAGGCTCGGATCACCGTGACGGTCCCGAAGGAGCTGCTCGAGGTCGTCGAAGCAGATGTGGCAGCCGGCCGGGCGCCCTCCGTATCGGCGTGGGTATCCGATGCAATGGAGGACAAGGCACGCTCCCGCACGGTGGGCGAGATACTGGCCGACATGGACGATCACTTCGGGGGCCCGATCACCGAGGAGGAGCACGCGTGGGCTCGCAAGCGCTTGGGGTTGTCGTAATCGACGCGGGCGCCTTGATCGCCCTCGAGCGCGGCAGTCCCAAGGTTCGCGTCCTTGTGACGGACGCGGAGCGGGTCATCGTCCCCGCCGGCGTTGTCGCGCAGGTGTGGCGAGGTTCTGCACGACAGGCGCGCATCGCCGCAGTGCTGCGTGGGTCGAACACGACGGTTGAGCCGCTCGATGAGGAAACGGCCCGTGTCGTCGGGGTGCTCTGTGCGGATTCTGGGACGAGCGATGTCGTCGACGCCAGCGTCGCCATCGCCGGTGTCGTGCACCGGGCACTCGTGGTCACCAGCGATCCAGACGACCTGCGGGCGCTTTCTCCTGGCCTCAACCTTGAGGTCTGCTGACCCTGGCCTGGTTTCGCTAGCCGCGCTGGTGCTCGAAGAAGGCGAGCTGCTCGCCGCCGCCGTGGACGGTGAGGTTGGCGCCGCTCACGAAGCTCGCCAGCGGGCTGGCGAGCCATGCGACGGCGTTGCCCACGTCGGCCGGCTCGGCGACCCGGCCGAGGGGGACGGTGGCGGAGACGGCCGCGGCGCCCTCGGGGCCGCCGTAGTAGTCCTCGAAGACCTCGGTGCGGACCATGCCCGCTGACACCATGTTCACCCGCACCCGCGGCGCCCACTCCATGGCCAGGCTCGTGGTCAAGCTGAGCAGCCCGGCCTTGGCCGCGCCGTAGACCGCGGTGCCGGGGGAGGGCCGTAGCCCCGACAGCGAGCCGATGTTGATGATGGAGCCGCCCTCGGGCTGGGTCTGCATCACCGCGTTCGCGGCCTGCGACACGTGGAGGGCGGCGGAGAGGTTGAGGCCGAGGATCTTGTCGCTGAAGCGGGGTGATGCCGTCGCCGCATCGGTGCCGGGGGAGCCGCCGGCGTTGTTGACCGCCAGGTGCAGCCCGCCCAGCTCGCCCACCACCTCGTCGACCAT
>CAZCVS010000216.1:0-5957 GCA_964501845.1 uncultured Iamiaceae bacterium | reverse complement strand
CCTTCTTCTTCTCGATGTCGCCCCACGCCCGCTCGTACTGCGCACGCTTCTTGGACAGGACCAGACGACCGTCCTTGTCCTCCTTGGTGAGCACGAGCGCTTCGATCTCATCGCCGAGCGACACGATCTCGTTGGGATCGATGTCGTTGCGGATCGACAGCTCGCGGCTGGGGATCACGCCCTCGGACTTGTACCCGATGTCGAGCAGCACCTCGTCCTTGTCGACCTTGACCACCGTGCCCAGCACGATCTGCCCGTCCTCGACGCTGACCATCGTGCCGTCGATGGCATCTTCGAAGCTGCCTTCGAGATCGTTGGCGGTGATCTGGCGGGGGACGTACTCCTCGATCTCGGCGGGTGGGGTGAGGGTCGATGATTCGGACACGGATGCTCTTCTCAGGTGGATAGGAAGTCGATGGATGGGAAACCTGCTGGCCACACGGCGCACAGGGAAGTCCGAAACTACCACCGCATCTCGCCCGATCTCAAAGGTGAGCCAAGTGTCGTCAGGGTCCGGGAGTCGCGGATCGGGCCTCGTCACGGGTCCGGCGATCGCGACGCAAGTACGTCGGAGTGTCTCTGGCCCGACTGTTCCGGTGTTCGCTCGAAGCTCCTTCGTCCTGCTCCGCCTCTCCGGGCCGTCAAGCGCGGCACTCTTGCTGGCTCACCGCTGGGTGCGGCACTGACCTCGGCCGGGTGCCGTTGCTACTTCGTCGCGACGAGCAGGAACTCCTCACTGTCGAGTGTCGGCTGCTCACGTGCGTAGGCCCCTGGCGTGACGCTCCAGATCTGGTTCACGGTCAGGCCTGATGCTCTTGCCATCAGGCGCAGCTCCCTTGGGGTGAAGCAGGTGGTCCAGAGATCTGCCTCGGCGTCCCTGCCCTGCTCGTCTTTGATGACGGTTCTCTCGTGGTTGACGCCTCGGTTGACGTGGAACTGGCTGCCCATGGCTTCGACGTGGCGGACCTGGAAGTAGGCGCTGAAGGCGGTCACGGCGGCTCGGCCGCCTGGTCTCAGGGCTCGGGCGATGCCGTCGAGGACGTCCGTGTCGGGGTCCAGGGTCGTGACGTCGGTCCCCCAGTCGGCCAGGCCGAAGGCGCCTTGGCACAGAGAGATGGCGGCGTCGAACTCGTCGGCGAACGGGAGGGAACGGGCGTCGACGCGTTCGAACGTGACGCCGTCCGGTGCGTCCTCGCGAGCGAGGTCGACGAAGCGCTGGCTGATGTCGATGCCGTGGACCGCGATCCCCCGCCGGCCGAGGGCGTGGGCATGGCGGCCGGGGCCGCAGCCGACATCGAGGACCCGCATGCCCGGCTCCAGACCCAAGGCATCGACCAGGAAGCCCACCTCCTGCTCGGTGCCCTTGGTGAACGAGTACCGCAGGTACGCGGCACCGAGGTGATCGGCCAGGTCCTCGAAGCCGTGGTCTCGGGGCGTGCTCACGACCCGAGCATGCCAGGCGCTCCCCCGCCGTCGGTAAGAAGGCGCCGCGCCCCTACTCGCACTCGACGGTGATCTGGGCGCCGACCTCCCGGGCGGCGTCGGTCGACTCCGTGAGCGCCGAGTGGTCGAGCTCGGTGTAGACCTCGTCGAGGGTGGAGCTGGACGCGATGACATCGAAGAACTCGTCGTAGCCGCCGCGGTAGCGCTCGATGTCGTGCACCAGGGCCGGGGCCGCACCCGATGCCATCGTCGCCACGTCGTCGCCCCAGGCGGCGCGCCGATCGCGCACGAGGCCGCTCAGCTCCGCGAAGTCCTCGTCGGCGATGGCCGCGGCCAGGCGGAGCTCGAAGGTGGCGATGGCCAATCCGCCCCGGCAGAAGCGCTCGAGGTCGACGGGCTCGTCGACGCTCGGCGGCGGCACCGCCGTGGTCGTCGGCGTCACGGTCGTCGTCGGGGCGGGAGCGGTGGTGGCGAGCTCGGCCTCGATGGCCGCCTCCTTGGCCGCGATCGCTTGCTGACGGCTCTCGTCCGGGCCGGTGTTGGCCAGCATGAAGCCGAACAGGGCGATCACGGCGACGACGGCCCCGCCGATCAGGACCTTCTGGCCCGGGCCCATGGCACCCGAACCAGGCGCCGGGGAAGGGGACCCGGGCGGCGGCGGAGCGGGCAGCGCGGCATCACCGAAGCCGGTGGGCGAGTCCGCAGCGATCGGCGCCGCGGCGCTCTCGGGATAGGCGAAGTGCGGGCCGGTGTGGGCCACCTCACCGCTCGGCGCCGGGGGTGGCGGCGGGGCCGGCAGCGCTCCCGGGGGCGGCCCCCAGTTCGCGGGAGCGGTGGGCGGCCCCCACGAGGCGGGAGCGACCGGGACTCCCGGACCGCCGGGGGCCGCGCCGGGCGACGCGGCCTGCGGGGGCGGAGCACCGAACACCAGGGGCTCGGCAGAGAGCGGACCGGTTGGCGCCGCGGGCAGCGGCGACGTGGCACCCGAGCCGCGCGGTGCGAGCGGGGGAGGTTGCATGCCGCCGCTGAAGTGGGCCCGCAGCGCGGCGACCTGGTGGGCGTCGAGGTCCGTCGCCGGCTGGAGGTCGCCCAGGCCGAGCTCAGCACCGGCCTCGGTCAGCTCGGGTGAGCGCCGGTCGAGGGCGATGGCCAGTTCGTACAGGAACAAGAGAGAGGACCTCAGACGCCGCGCAGGGGGAACCTCCCATCGGACCGTCACCGTCGTGCTTGAGCGGTCCCGCCACGATCAGCCGAACTCTGACGGTGGCATCACCGGCGATCCCACCCCGCGGTCCCTCAGCCTGGTGAGCGGAAGGTGAGCGCGGTCAACCGTCCGTCGCGCACCGTCGCAGCAGGGTCGTAGCGGTAGCCCTGCGGGTGCTCGAAGTCGACCAGCGCGTCCACATCGGTCGATCCGGTGGTCACCAGCCAGCGCACCAGCGAGCCCTTCAGGAGCTTGTTCCAGTGGCTGACGGTCTTGCCCTGGGCATCGACGAAGCGCACCGTCACCCGCTCGAAGGGCGACACGTCATCCCACGAGACGGCAGCCGAGTGCTCGATCGGCAGCAGGTCCCACACCAGCGCCCGCTCCGCTCGTGACGCGATGGCACGGGTCACCTCCGGCCGCCACCAGGTGGAGAGCTTCCCGAGGGGTGGCACGTTGGCGCTCATCTTGAGCTTGTAGTGCGGGATGGGGTCCTGCGGCGCAACCAAGCCCCACAGACCGGACACGACGAGCACCGACCGGTCGAGCCGGCGGCGGGGCACCGCGCCCAGGGAGGCGGCGTCGAGGCCCTGGTACAGCACTCCGGTGTAGCGCTCGATGGCCGGCAGCGTCGGACCAAGCCGAGCCGGGTGGCGGCGGCCGAGCGCGCGGAGCACCTTTCCCCTTGCGGGATCGAGCTCCTCCACCGCCATCGTCCCGGGCTCCCACGGCGGCCCGTCTCCCTCCGGCGCCTTCCCCTCAGATGGCGGAAGGAGGATGAGCGAGCGACGGGCCATGGGCGGCGACAGTAGCGATCCGCCGTACGATCCCGAACATGGCCCGAACGAACACGGAACCGCTCCCCACCGGCGAGGAGAAGGTGGTGGCCGTCCGGTCGATGTTCGATGCGATCGCACCTCGCTACGACCTCGTCAACCGGCTGATGACGTTCCGCATGGATGTCGGCTGGCGCCGCAAGACCATCGCCTCGCTCCAGCTTCCCGGCGGGTCCGTCGTCCTCGACCTCGCCTGCGGCACGGGCGACCTCTGCCGGGGCCTCGCCGGTGCCGGGCTGGCGCCCGTCGGCCTCGACCTCTCCTACGGGATGCTGGCCGCCGCCCGCACCGACGCACCGCTGGCCCAAGCCGACGCCCTGCGCCTGCCCGTGCCCGACGGCTCGATCGACGGGGTCACGTGCGGCTTCGCCCTCCGGAACTTCGCCGCGCTGGAGCCGTTCTTCGACGAGCTCGGGCGAGTGGTGCGCCCCGGTGGCCGCATCGCCCTGCTGGAGGTGGCCGAGCCCCCCAACCCGGTGCTGCGCTGGGGCCACAGCATCTACTTCGGCAAGGTGGTCCCGCTCATCGGCAGCCTGTTGTCCGACGGGTCCGCGTACCGGTACTTGCCCAAGTCCGTCGCCTATCTCCCCGAGCCCGAGGTCATGCTCGACCAGATCCGCACCGCCGGGTTCACCGACGTCGATCGCCGCTTGCTGTCCACGGGCATCTCGCAGCTCGTGACCGCCACGCGGGCGTGACCGGTTCCCCCGGGCTCATCGCCCGCACTCGCGCCCTCGATCCGGCGAAGGTCCCGGACCTGCTGGCGGTCGCCGGCGGCGACGGCGTGCTGTTCGCCCGCAGCGGCACCGGCTTCGCCGGCCGCGGCACCGCCTTGCGCACCTCCCGCCACGAGGTGTCGATGGTCCTCGCCGCCATCGAGCGCGACGACCCGGTCGACCGCCCCGGCTCCGGCCCGGTCGCCTTCGGGGCGCTTCCCTTCCTCCCCGGCGCCGAGGCCGACCTGCTGGTGCCCGAGCTGGTGGTCAGGATCGACGCCGACGGCGACGCGTGGGCCACCACCGTCAGCCCGGTTGGGACCGATCCGCTCGAAGCGCTCGCGGACCTGATCGCGGCCTCGCGCCGCCCCTCCCCCAGCGACGGCCCCTCGTCGTTCACCGTCACGGCAGCCCGGCCACCCGTCGAGTGGGAGGCCGCCGTGGCCACCGCCACCGCCCGCATCCGCGCCGGCGAGCTCGACAAGGTGGTGCTCGCCCGCGAGGTCACCGTCACCGCCGACGCCCCGATCTCCGTCGCCACCGTGCTGCTCCGGCTCTCGCAGCACTACCCCGGCTGCTACCTCTACCTGGTCGACGGCTACTGCGGCGCCACCCCCGAGCTGCTCGTCGGCCGCGCCGGCGACCTGGTGCGGTCGCAGCCGATGGCCGGCACCAAGCCGCGACGGGGAGATCCCGAGGCCGACGCCGTCCTCGCCGCAGAGCTCCTGGCCTCGACCACCTACCGCCACGAGCACCAGGTCACCATCGACGCCGTCCACGACACCCTGCTCGCCTTCTCCTCCTATGTGGACTACGAGCCCGAACCCTCGGTCGTGCCGCTCGCCAACGTGGTCCACCTCGCGACCCAGGTCGAAGGCCGCCTCTCGCACCCGCCGGCCCCGATCCTCGAGCTGGTCGGCGCCCTCCACCCGACACCCGCCGTGTGCGGCCGGCCGCGCGACGCGGCCCTCGCCGTCATCGCCGAGCTCGAGGACCTCGACCGCGGGCGCTACGCCGGTGCTGTCGGCTGGGTCGATGCCGACGGCAACGGCGACTGGGCCGTCGCCATCCGCGGCGCCGAGATCGCCGGCAGAACCGCCCGGGTCATCGCCGGCAACGGCATGGTCGGCGACTCCGACCCGCCCACCGAGCTCATCGAGACAAGGGCCAAGCTCCAAGCCATGCTCTCCGCCATCGTCCGCCCCTGACCGCTGCTCCGCGGTGCTGCTCCGACCTTGTCGTCGAACGACAGCCACGAGAAGCCGAACGGCGACAAGAACCGTTGCGACGTCCAGCTGGGCCCGGGGTCGTGCAACGATCGGGGCCATGACGATCTCGGTGCGGCGACTCGGAGCTGGCGACGATGCCGTCGTGCTCGGTGCGGGGCACCTGTTCGACGCTCCGCCGACACCCGAGTGGACGGCCGACGTACTCGCCCGGCCGGGCCACCACCTCCTCGTGGCCTTCGACGGCGAGCTCGCGGTGGGTTTCGCCACGTGCGTCGAGATGGCCCACCCGGACAAGGGCACCGAGCTGATGATCTACGAGCTCGGGGTCGACGAGGCCGCCCGCCGCCGGGGCACCGGCCGCCTCCTGGTGCAGCGCTCGCTCGAGCTCGCCCGCGAGCTCGCCTGCTACGGCGCCTGGACCATCACCGAGGACGACAACGCCCCCGCGCTGGCGACCTACCGATCGGCGGGCGCCGAGGCGGATGCCACATCGGTCACCCAGACCTGGGACTGGCGCGAGGGCTGACCC
>CAZCVS010000215.1:0-5964 GCA_964501845.1 uncultured Iamiaceae bacterium | reverse complement strand
AGGCCTCCAAGGCCCGGCGCAGCGCGGCGCCGTCTGTGGGGATGATCTCGACGGGGCGCGGCAGGTCGGCCGGGGTTCCTCCGTCGAGGAAGCGGCCGCCGGAGAGGCAGACGTCGGGGAGCAGGTAGCGGTGGTTCTCGGGCTGGCCGGCGAGGACCCGGTGGAGGTCCTCCCCCACGAGCAGGCCGGTGACCGAGGTCGTGCCGCCGAAGAAGCGGTTCTCGACCGGGATGACCCGGACGGCGGGCAGGTCGAGCGAGGCGACGAGCGGGCCGATGACGGCGACCCCGGCCTCGCTGGTGAGGACCGCGGTGGGTGCGCCGCGGCGGGGGCGCAGGGCCACGGCCACGCCTCCGCCACCCGTGGGCCCGGCATCGGCCTCCGCGGTGCGCACGGCGCGGTAGCCCTCGGCGGGAGCGCCGTAGTCGCCGGCGGCCTCGTAGCGGGCACCCGCGGGCGTCTCGGTCGCGTCGGCCCAGGCGAAGAACCCGGCCTGGGGACTCGTGGTGGTGGCGGCGTGGCCACCGAATTCCTGCTCGAAGGTGCGGGCCATGCCCACGCCGTCCTCGTGCATGGCGAACCCCTCGTAGACCGCCGGCTCCGGGAAGGGTCGTCGCGCCAGCAGGTAGTACTCGTCGGACGCGTGGACCAGCCGGCGCCCGAGGACCTGGAGGTAGACGTCCTGCCAGTCCGCGACGCTGTCGATGACCGCCGAGGCCTCGGCCTGGGTGGTGGAGCGCATGCGGGGCTCGGTGTTGAACTTGGAGATCCCGAGCGGTACCACGCAGATGCTGGCCAGCTCGGGAAACTGCTCGAGCACTCCGGCGAGGGTGTCGTCGAGCACCGCGCCGTCGTTGAGGCCGGGGCAGCAGACGATCTGGCCGTGGACCTCGATGCCGTGGTCGAGCAGGGCGCGCAGCCAGCGCAGGCTGGGCCCGCCGCGCCGGTTGCGGAGCAGGTCGTTGCGCGCCGCGGGGTCGACGGCGTGGATGCTGACGTTGAGCGGCGACAAGCCCTCGGTGACGACCCGCTCGAGATCGGCCTCGGTGAAGCGGGTGAGCGTGGTGAAGTTCCCGTACAGGAAGCTCAGGCGGTAGTCGTCGTCCTTCAGGTAGAGGCTCTTTCGCATCCCCGGCGGCAGCTGGTAGATGAAGCAGAACTCGCAGTGGTTGTCGCACGTGCGGAGCTGGTCGAACAGCGCCGAGTGGACGTCGATGCCGAGCGGGGCACCGGCGGCCTTCTCCACCTCGATGGTGAGCTCCAGCCCACCCCGTGCGATCTCCAGCACCGGATCGGCCTCGTCGGTGAGCCAGGTCCACCGGATGATGTCGCGCGGGCGCTCGCCGTCGACGGCCAGGACCTCGTCGCCGACCTGCACGCCCCCGAGCGCGGCCGGCGACCCGGGCGCGACGGCAACAACTCGAGGCGCAGACATAGGGGGCGATCCTACCGGGGCCGGTCCCCCGGGCCTCTGGTCTGGGCCGCAGGGGCGGCCGGTAGGGTTGGCGCCATGGCCGTCGACAAGGTGCTGCTCGCCGCTCCCCGGGGGTTCTGCGCCGGGGTGGAGATGGCCATCAAGGCCCTGGCCTGGATGGTCCGGGCCTTCGAGGCGCCGGTCTACTGCTACCACGAGATCGTCCACAACCAGTCTGTGGTGAAGCGGTTCGAGGACCTGGGCGTCATCTTCGTCGACGACATCTCCGAGGTGCCTGAGGGCCGTCCCCTGATGCTGTCGGCCCACGGCTCGGCACCCGAGGTCGTGGCCGCGGCCCGCGCCAACGGTGGCTACGTGGTCGACGCCGTCTGCCCGCTGGTCACCAAGGTCCACCACGAGGTCAAGGTCCGCGCCGGCAAGGGCTACCAGATCGTCTACGTCGGCCACGAGGGCCACGAGGAGGCCGTCGGCACCATGGCGGTCGCCCCCGACGCCATCCACCGCGTCGAGAGCACCGACGAGGTCGACCTGCTCCCCCAGTTCGAGACCCCGGTGGCCATGCTGGCCCAGACCACCCTCAGCCACAGCGACTGGAAGGGCGTCCTCGACGCCACCCGGGACCGCTTCCCGGACCTGTGGACCCCCGGCCGCTCGGACCTCTGCTTCGCCACCACCAACCGCCAGGGTGCCCTGGCCGAGATCGCGCCGCGCTGCGATGCCGTGGTCGTCATCGGGTCGGCGAACTCCTCCAATACGGTCGCGCTCGAGAAGCTGGCGCGGGAAGCGGGCACCGCCCGGGTCCACCGCATCAACTCCGCCGGCGAGCTCCCCGACGACCTGACCGGCGTGGTCGGCGTCACCGCCGGGGCGTCGGCCCCGGAGTCGCTGGTCGAAGAGGTCCTCGCGGCGCTCGACCCCACCGACGGCGTCGAGGAGGTGGCCATCACGCAAGAGGACGAGTACTTCCCCACCCCCCGCAACCTCCGGGACCTGCTGGCCGGCATCGACCTCCTGGCCACGCTCAGCCTCGGCGGTTCGGTCCCCGACCGTCCCGCCGCCGACGAGCGCAGCATCCACGCCGCCGATGTCCTCGCCTCCCTGTGATCCGGCGGGGCCGACGCCGGCTTGGCACAATGGGCCCATGACCGCCACGAGCTTCACCCGCATGGACGAGTCGACCCCCGAGCAGTGGTCGGTGATCGGCGCCGAGACGATGAACAACCAGCCTCGCGTGGCCGACGAGATCCTGAACATGATCGAGCGGCTCGAGGCCATCACCGACGGGTTCAGCACGAACCAGAAGGTCCACGCCCTCCAGACGGCCACCCTGGCCGAGCAGGCCGGTGCCGACCAAGAGGTGATCGTCGCCTCGCTGTGCCACGACATCGGCAAGCTGATCAGCGTGATGGGCCACCCTCAGATCGCCGCCGCGATCCTCCGCCCGTACGTGCGGCCCGAGGTGCACGCCGCGATCCTCGTGCACCAGGACTTCCAGGGGAAGCACTACTACCACCACTTCAACGCCGATCCGGACGCCCGGTCCAAGTACGAGGGCGAGGACTTCTTCGACCTCGCCGCGCGCTTCGCAGACGAGTGGGACCAGGTCGCCTTCGACCCCGACGGCGAGACCTACCCGCTCGAGCACTTCGAGCCCATGGTCCGTGAGGTCTTCGCCACACCGAGATACCTCAGCGGGTTCTGACCGCTCGTCGGCGGACGGTGGCCGGCCGCTCGAGGTCCCGAAGCAGTCTGGGCTCAGTTGGGGGTGCCGGCGCGGGACTGTGCTTCGTCGAACAGAGCCTGGACGACCGTGCGGATCTCCGCGGTGCGTTCGCGGATGGCGGCTCGCTTGGCTTTCGGGCCGACGGCGTCGCTGGGCTTCAGGGCGGGGCCGACGACGACGGTGATCTTGCGGGGCTTGGGGATCTTGGAGCCCTTGGGCATGGCGCCCTCGGAACCGCCGATGCCCACGGGGATGATCGGGACACCGGTGCGGCTCTGGACGAAGGCGGTGCCGTCGAACAGCTCCTCGACCACGGGGCCGTGCTGGCGGGTGCCCTCGGGGAACATCACCAGCGGTTCCCCTGCATCGAGGACCTCGATGCAGGTGGCCAGGGCGGCTCGGTCGGCGGTGCCGCGGGCGACGGGGATGCCGCCGAGGGCGGTGAAGACCTTGGCCCAGAAGCCGTGGCCCTTCCACAGCGAGTCCTTGGCCAAGTAGCGCATGCGGCGCTTGGTGCAGATCAGCACCAGGGCGAAGTCCAGGTTGGAGCGGTGGACCGGAGCCAAGATGAAGGCGCCCTCCGCGGGGACGTGCTCGCGGCCCTTGGCCGACACCCGGAACCACAGCCTGCAAGCGCCCAGCAGGGCAGCTCGGATGACCGCGTAGAACAGCAGCTCGGCCTTGGTGCCCGAGCGGGCGTGCTCGGAGCGCACTGCGCCCGCGCCCGGGTCGCTCACGGGATGCGGCTCACGAGATCGGCGACGATCTCATCGACGTCGCGGTGGCTGGTGTCCACCACCAGGGCGCCCTCGGCCTGGGCCAGCGGGCTGTCGTCGCGGCCCTGGTCGGCGGCATCGCGCCGGGCGATGTCCGCCGCGACGGTGGCGTAGTCGAGGTCGGTGACCTCCTTGGACCGACGATCGGCCCGGACCTCGGGCGAGGCGGTCAGGTACACCTTGAGGGCGGCGTCGGGGAAGACCACCGAGCCGATGTCGCGGCCTTCGAGCACGCCGCCGCCGTGAGCCTCGGCCCATTCGCGCTGGCGGCGCACCAGCTCCTTGCGCACCGCCGGGTTGGCCGCCACGAGCGAGACCGCCCGGGTGACCTCGGGGCCGCGGATCTCGATGGTGGCATCGGCGCCGTCGACGATGAGCGTCCCGTCCCCGGGGAGGTCCAGCTCGACCTGCTCGGCCAGGCGGCCGACCACCTCGGCGTCGGCCGGGTCGATGTTGCGCCGCAGCGCGGCGAAGGTCACCCCGCGGTACATGGCGCCCGTGTCCAGGTACTCCAGTCCGAGGTGGGCGGCGAGGCGCCGCCCGACGGTGGACTTGCCAGAACCTGCGGGGCCGTCGATGGCGATCACGGTGAAGGGGCGATCGGTGGGTTCGGCGTCGGACACGGGTGCAGACCCTATCGGTCGGTGGTGGAGGTCCGGATCTGATCGAGCAGGTCCCAGTACCCCGGGAACGTCTTGGCCACGCAGGCTGGTCCGGCGATGGAGATCCCTGGCGTGACCAGGCCGATCAGGGCGAAGCTCATGGCCATGCGGTGATCGTCGTAGGTCTCGAAGGTGGTCGGCGCAACCGGTCCGGGGTGGATGGTCCAGCCGTCGGGATCGTCGTCCACCCGGATGCCGGCCCGACGCAGCTCGGTGGCCACGGCGGCGACCCGGTCGATCTCCTTGCGGCGGATGAACCCGATCCCGGTGATGGCCACCGGCGAGTCGGCGAAGGGGGCGAGGGCGGCGAGCGTCTGCGCCGTGTCAGAGATGTGCGTGAAGTCGAACGCGCCGCCTCGAAGGGCCCCCGGCTCGGCGGTGACCACCGTGCCCCGGGAGCTCCGGGAGACGTCGGCCCCCATCTGGCCGAGGACGTCGGCGAAGGCGGCATCGCCCTGGAGAGCATCGGGCCCCAGACCCGGAACGAGCAACGAGCCACCGCAGAGGGCGGCCGCGGCGAGCGGGTACGACGCCGCGCTCGCGTCTGGCTCGATGACGTAGGTGGTGGCGATGTAGCCGCCCGAGGCCACGACAAACGTCCGGTCGTCGGGCTGCTCGACCACGGCGCCGAACGACGCCATGACGGCCAGGGTCAGCTCGACGTACGGGCGCGAGACGAGCTCGGTGGTCAGCTCCACCACCAGGCCGTCGGGCAGGCAGGGGCCGATCATCAGCAGGCCCGAGAGGAACTGGCTCGACACGTCACCAGCGATGCGCAGCACCGAGGTGCCGGACCCTCCGGTGCGCACGGTCGCCGGGAGGCGGCCCGGCTCCCCCAGCGCATCGACCTCTGTGCCGAGCGCGGCGAGCGCATCGAAGGTGGTCTCCATGGGCCGGGCCTGCATCTGAGGGTGCGCGGTCACCCGGTAGGCACCGGTGCCGAGTGCGAGCAGCGGCAGGGTGAAGCGCGAGGTGGTGCCGGACTGGCGGGCGTCGATGGTCTCGTCCGTGGCCGGTACCTGGCCCGCGCATCCCGTGACCTCGATCGTGGCCAGGTACGGATCGGTCACGACGACGATGCCGAGGGTGGAGAGGACGCCGACCATGGCTTCGGTGTCGTCCGCGAACAGCGCCCCCTCGAGCCGGGAGGTCCCGGTGGCGAGGGCGGCGCACACGAGGGCCCGGTTCGTCACCGACTTCGATCCGGGCACCAGAGCGGTGGCGTGCACCGGCCCGTCGATCGGCTCGATCGGCAGCGGATCGGGCAGGTCGGTGAGGCTCACTGGAGGTAGGTGACCGTGGGCTTGTAGCCACGGTCGGTGAGGCCGAGGCGGAAGGGCTCGGCGGTGACGTTGTCGACCAGGAGGA
>CAZCVS010000214.1:0-6004 GCA_964501845.1 uncultured Iamiaceae bacterium | reverse complement strand
GACCACTGCACGATGACCCCCGAGCAGATCGGCCTGTACCAGGCGGTGCTCGACGGGCTGGTGGCCGACGCCACCCAGGTGGGCGGGGGCGAGCCCAAGCAGGGCGCCATCCTCGCCGCCATCACGGCCCTCAAGCAGATCTGCAACCACCCCGCGGCGTACCAGGCCGACGACCGGCCGCTGGCCGGGCGATCGGGCAAGCTCACCCGCCTCGAAGAGATCGTGGCCCAGGTGTTCGCCGGCGACGAGAAGGTGCTGATCTTCACCCACTTCGCCGAGTGGGGGAAGAAGATGGCCGACCACCTCACCGCCCTCACCGGCAAGCCCATCTCCTGCTACCACGGCGGCCTCGCCCGTGGCGCCCGTGACAAGATGATCGCTGACTTCCAGGCCGCGGAGGGTGCCGGCGCGCTGGTCCTGTCGCTGAAGGCGGGCGGCACCGGCCTCAACCTCACGGCCGCCAACCACGTCGTGCTCTACGACCGCTGGTGGAACCCCGCGGTCGAAGACCAGGCCCGCGACCGCGCCTGGCGCATCGGCCAGACCCGCACCGTCGTGTCGCACCGCCTGGTGTGCCCCGGCACCGTCGACGAGCGCGTCGAGGAGGTGGTGGCGGGCAAGCGCCACATCGCGGACCTGATCCTCCCCGGCTCCAGCTCGCTCGCCGACCTCGACGCCAACCAGCTTCGCGTCGCCCTCGGCCTGCGCGACGACCAGCTCCTCACCGAGGACGACTCCGACATCTTCGAACCCGAACCCGAAGCGGTCACGGAAGGAGCGAACGCATGAGCGGCAACAGCAGGCGCAAGGGCGGCCGCCGCCGCCAGGGCAACAAGCTCAAGCCGGCCGAGCTCTGGAAGCCGGTGCCGCAGCTGCCCGATCCCGAGCCCATCGTCCTCCCGGCCGATCCCACGATGATCGTGCGCTCCTTGGGCGATCCACCGCTGCACGGCCAGGGCCAGCAAGCGGAGCACGAGATCGCGCGCGTCCTGGTGCGGGCGTCGATGCTCGCCGGTGCGCTCGCCGACGTCGCCGGTCTGCTCGAACGGCCCGAAGACCCTTACGCCTGACGCCGTCTGCGCCCGTCCGTCAGGACGCGGGTGAGGCCTACGAGTCGGTGGTGGCCGCGGTCAGGACCTCGCGGACGAGGTCCTGGTCCAGGTCGACGACCAGCGGCACCGGTCCGCTCTCGGGGCCGGCCACGATCAGCCGGCCGAGGCGGACGAGCTCTTCGAGCTCGGTGCCGAACTCGAGCGGGTCGATGTCGACCACCAGCACGTCGGCGTCGGGCTCCGTCGGGTCGTCGGCGGTGATCTCGCCCGCCGGGTCGATGAGCGCGGGCCAGATCGACACGCGGACCCGGCGATCGCCGATCCACGCGCCGAGGCCTGCGGTGGTCACGTTGTAGCCGTGGATCAGCGTGGAGCCCTCGGGCACCTCGTGGAGGCCGGCCTGGAGCACCGCGAGCCCCTGCGGGTCCTCGGTGGCATCGATCTCGACGACCACCGCCGCGAGCTGCTCGGTGTCGACCACGTACGCCCGACGAGCGGGCAGCGCACGATCGCCGTGGCCGGTCACGTCACCAGTTGCCGCGGTTGGCCTTGCAGGTGACGCAGAGCTCGGTGGCGGGCAGCGCGTCGAGGCGGTCGTCGCCGATCGGGTTGCCGCACTTGGTGCAGTTCTTCCAGTTGCGCTCGTGGGTGCGGGCCTCGGCAGCGTCGATCACCTCGAGGAACAGCTTCTCCTCGGCGATCCGGGCCCGGATGCGGTCGCGCTCGAAGCGGGTGAGGTCTCCCTCGGAGCCGCCCTCGTCCTCGCCGGCACCCACGTCGCTCGCGGCCTCTTCGGGATCGAGCTCGTTGTAGCTGGCCTGCAGCGTCTCGATGCCGAGCTCGGTCTCCTCGCGGAGCTTCTGCAGGTTGGAGCGGTGTTTGGCGACGGTCAGCGATGACGGCATCGGGAAGCCTCTCTCGATGGGGGAGCGGGCAACATACCGTGCAAATCGCCACTTCCACGCATCGAGCGCGGACTTCTTCGCTAGGTCGGTCCCGCGTGCGAGGCTGCACACCCCGAACCGGAGGTGACCGTGAACCGCGACCAGATGATGCACCAGTTCGACCTGACCGATCGCGTCGCGATCGTCACGGGCGGCAGCCGCGGGATCGGCCGGGCCATCGCCGGCTCGTTCGCGGCGATGGGGGCGAAGGTCGTCGTGGCCAGCCGCAAGCCCGAGGCGTGCGAGGAGGCGGCCGCGGCGATCGCTGCCGAGGGCGGGACGGCACTCGGCGTCGCCACCCACGTCGGGGACCTCGACGCGCTCGAGCACCTTGTGGCGCGCACCGTCGACGAGTTCGGCGGCGTCGACATCGTGGTCAACAACGCGGCCAACGCGCTGACCCAGCCGATCGGGTCGATCACCGCCGAGGCCTGGCAGAAGTCCATCGACACCAACGTGCGGGCCGGCCTGTTCCTCGTCCAGCACGCGCTGCCGCACCTGCGGGCGAGCGAGCACGCCGCGGTCGTGCACCTGGTCAGCTGCGGCATCTTCACCAGCGGGCACGGGATGGCGATGTACCTGGCCGGGAAGACGGCCTTGCTCTCGCTGACCCGCTCGATGGCCGCTGAGCTGGCATCGGCCCACGTGCGGGTCAACGCCCTGGCGCCGGGCGTCATCGACACGGACATGGTCCGGGCCAACCCGCCCGAGTTCCAGCAGCTGATGCTGGCGGGCCAGCCCATGGGGCGCATGGGCACGCCCGAGGAGATCGCCACCGCGGCGCTGTTCCTGGCCAGCGACGCGTCGAGCTTCATGACGGGCCAGTGCCTGGTCGTCGACGGGGGCCAGACCACCCACTGAGCGGGCGCCGCTCGGGGGACGTCAGTGGGCTGACCCGGACCGGCCGTCCGTACACTCGACCAGCCATGTCCATCGAGCCGCCGCCCACCCCTGCCGATCCGAGCGGCCTGCCGTCGACGCCGTTCGCCGGTCCTCACGCGGGGCCCGTCGCGGGTGGACTGTTCGCTCCGCACCGCCGCCAGCTCGTCGTCGGCCTGGTGCTCACCATCACGCTCGTCGCGTTCGAGACGATGGCGGTGGCGGCGATCATGCCGGACGTCAAAGACGACCTCGGCGGGCTCGGCCTCTACGGCTGGGTGTTCAGCGGCTTCTTCCTCGCCAGCCTCCTGGGCATCGTGGTGGCTGGACAGCTGGCCGACTCCCGCGGCCTGGTGCTCCCGTATGCGGTCGGTCTCGGGCTGTTCTCCGTCGGGCTGGTCGTTGGCGGCGCCGCCGGAACGATGCCGGTGCTGATCGTCGGCCGTCTGCTCCAAGGTTTCGGCGCCGGCGCCATCTTGCCCATCGGCTACGCCGCCATCGGACGCGGCATCCCGAGCTCGCTGCGCCCGAAGATGTTCGCCGTCTTGTCGACCGCCTGGGTCGTGCCGGGCCTCGTCGGCCCATCAGCCGCCCTGCTCATCGAGCACGCGCTCTCGTGGCGCTGGGTGTTCCTCATCCTCGTTCCCCTTGTGGCGGTGGCCGGCGTCATGACCGTTCCGGCGCTGGCCGCGATGGGCCCGCCCGAGGGTGCAGATCTCGATGACGAGGCCCACGGGGTGCGCCGGGCCGCCCAGAACCTCCGGCTCCGTCAGGTGCTGCTCCTCGTCGTCGGGGTGGGCGCTGCCTTCGTGGCCGCCAGCGGTGTTCCGGCCATGGTGGCTGTCGCCCTGCTCCTGGTCGGGGTACCGCTCGCCGTCAACGCCCTCATCCACCTCCTGCCGGCGGGCACGCTGCGGCTGGAGCGGGGCATTCCGGCCACCGTCGCCGTGCGCGGGCTGCTCACGTTCGGGTTCTTCGCGGCGGACGCCTACGTGCCGCTCGCCGTCGTCGACGGACGTGGTGGATCGAGCTGGATCGCGGGCGCCGCGCTCACGGTCAGTGCGCTCACCTGGAGCGCGGCATCGTGGCTCCAGGCCAACCTCATCGACCGGATCGGCCCCCGGGCGCTCGACCAGATCGGCTTCGGGGCGCTGGCGGCAGGGATCGTCGTCATGCTCGGCGTGGCCCTGGGCCTGCCCGTCGGGTTGGCGGTGGTGGCGTGGGCCATCGCCGGCTTCGGCATCGGCACCGCCTACGCGCCGCAGGCCGTGACCGTGCTGGCGTCGGCCAAACCCGGCGAGGAGGGAAGTGCCAGTGCCGCCATCCAGCTGAGCGATGCGGTTGGCATCGCCCTCGGAACGGGTGTGGCCGGTGGGATCATCTCGCTCGGCGACGGCCGTGGCTGGGCCGTCGACGCCAGCGTCACCTGGGTCTTCACCCTCGCTCTCGTCGGCACCGTCGTCGGCCTCCTCGCCGCCGGCCGCATGCCCAAGCGCGTCCCCGCCCAAGCCACCTGAGGGCAACCTGGGAGCGCGGCTCGCTCCTTGTCGTCGTTCTGCTGCTGAGCGCAGTCGTTCGTCGACAAGAACGGATCTGGCCTCAGGCTTCGGTGAGGTCGTCTCGGAGCTGGCGCTTGAGGATCTTGCCGGCGGGGTTGCGGGGCAGGGCCTCGTCGAAGAAGAAGACCTTCGTCGGGATCTTGAACGGGGCGATGTGCTCGGCCAGGAACGTCCGCAGCTCGTCGGTGTCGATGGTCTGGCCCTCCCGGGGCACGATCGCCACCGCCACCTCCTCGCCCAAGCGCTCGTGGGGCAGGCCGAACACGGCGGCCTCGTAGACCGACGGGTGCTCGTAGACGGCGGCTTCGACCTCGGCGCTGTAGACGTTCTCGCCGCCGCGCAGGATCATGTCCTTCGCCCGGTCCTCGATGTAGAGGAAGCCCTCGTCGTCCATCCGGCCCAGGTCGCCGGTGCGCAGCCAACCGTCGACGATGGTCTCCGCGGTGGCCTCGGGCTTGTTCCAGTAGCCCCGGATGAGGTTCGGGCCCTTCATCCAGATCTCCCCGGGCTGGCCCGCAGGCACGGCCCGGGCATCGGGATCGCGAACCTCGAGCTCGAGGATGGGCGTGCCCCGCCCGGTGCTGGTGGGGTGCGTCTCGTAGTCAGTGCCGCTGTTGCCCGGGCCGTAGGCGTTCGTCTCGGTCATGCCGTAGCCGATGCCTGGCTTCGCCGTCTTGAACGAGGCGCCGATGCGGCCCACGAGCTGTGGCGGAGCGGGGGCACCGCCACCGCCGACGGAGGTCAGGGTGGAGGTGTCGTACTTCTCGAAGTCCGGGTGCTCGAGCAGATCCCAGCTCTGGGTCGGGACGCCGATGAAGTTGGTGACCTTCTCCCGCTCGATCAGCTTGAGCGCCTGGCCCGGATCCCACTTGTGCATGATCACGAGCTTCAGCCCAGAGGCGAGCGACCCGAGGAAGACGGGCACGTTCCCGGTGACGTGGAAGAGGGGGACGATGAGGATGAACACCGGGGCGCCGGTGCGGCCGGCAGCCTCCTCCGGTCGGCGCAGCGAGTCGATCGACGTCTTGCAGCCGAAGCCCATCAGCGCCTGGACGATGGCGCGGTGCGTGGAGACGGCGCCCTTGGGACGGCCGGTGGTCCCGGAGGTGTAGAGGATGGTGGCGTCGTCCTCGGGACCGACCTCGACCTCGGGCCGGGTGGCGCCGGGGACCACGATGTCTTCCCAGCGCTCGACGCCGGGCGGGACCTCCTCCTCGTCGAGGCGGACGCCGATCGTCGCGAACCCGAGCGTGGCGGCCGCGTCACGGCTGCGCTCGACCCGCTCCAGATCGGCGACGAGGACCTTGGCCCCGGAGTCTTCGAGCCCGTAGGCCATCTCGTCGGGTGTCCACCACGCGTTCATCGACACGACGACGGCACCGATCGACAGCGCGCCGAGGTAGGTGATGATCCACTCCGGGTAGTTGCGCATGGCGATGGCGACCCGGTCGCCCTTGGCCACCCCGTAGCGCTCGACCAGGGCGGCGGCGATCCCGTCGGCTCGGGCGTACACCTCGGCGTAGGTGTACCGCTCGTCCTCGTAGACCAGGTACTCGGTGTCGCCGTAGAG
>CAZCVS010000213.1:0-6004 GCA_964501845.1 uncultured Iamiaceae bacterium | reverse complement strand
GACATGGGCCTCGCCCAAGGTCAGATCTGGGCCCTCGACGAGCTCGCTGCCGACTGCGCCGCCGACGGCCAGTGGGACTTCCAGCTCGTCGCCACGCCGATCCCGCTCACCGGCGCCAGCGGCGGCCTCGTCGCCCCCACCGCCATCAAGTAGCGGTCGGGCGCACCCGGCGGTCAGGCGGTGGGCTGCTGGCTGACGAGGGTGGGGGCGGTCTCCCTCGCGGTGGCGACGAGGCGGCGGTGGGCGGCGGCCTGGGCCTCCTCGTCGACGGGCGGGAGCGTGAAGCTGGTGTAGAGGACGCGGCGCTCGGCGGTGGTGGGCGGCTGCGCCATGTGGAGGGTGCAGCTGAGGTGGAGGGTCACATCGCCGGTCTCGGTGGCGAGGCCGAGATCGGGCAGCGGCAGCGTCGACACGTCGACGAGCGACGGCCACATCAGCGCCCGGTGCGAGCCGGGGACGACCCGGAGTTGGCCGGTGGTGGGTCCGGCACCGGTGACGGAGACGCCCACGGTGACCCGCATGCACTCGTAGCTGTGGCGGCCGAGGCTGCAGTCCTTGTGCCACGGGACGTCGGAGATGCCGTTCGTCACTCCGATCGGCTTGAACAGTGCCTCCCACCGGCTCTCGGCGAAGCCGCCGAAGCGGTGGCCGCAGCCGGGGATGTCTCCCAGCGCGGTGAACCGATCGTCCTCGAGGAGGGCGGCAGCCGTGGGGGAGTGGTCCTCGAAGTACTGCATGCGGACGAGCCGGTCGCCGGTCGCGGTGCCGGCCCACCAGCTCCGGCCGTCGTCTCGTTCGTAGGTGTCGGCGGCGGTGTCCATGTCGGCGCTGATCTGCGCCATCTCCGCGGCCGTGAAGACGCCGCGGAGGTGGACGAAGCCGGCGTGCTCGAGGAACGATCGGATCTCGGCCGGGTCGTCGTCGAGCGTGAACGAACGGGTCAGGTCGACGGTGATCTCGACCTCGCCAGGCCCGGGGAGCGGGTCGTCATCGAGCGCATCACGGAGCACCACCCACCAGTCGAGCGCGAGGGCCAGCCCGTTGCCCTGGCCGGCCAGGTCCAGGGTGCCCCCGGTCATCATCCCGATCGGGGTGATCTGGTCGGTCGCCAGGTCCCGGAGGAGCTGAGCGGTGAGGCGCAGGCGCACGCCGTGATCGCCCTCGGGGGTGCCGGGCCGCGCCACCGGCTCCTCGCCCGTGAACGTCAGTGTCCAGCACGTGCCGTCGACCTCGAGGATGAGCGGCAGGAGCCGCTCGTGGGGTCGGGCCCGCTGGCGGTGGCGCTCGGCGAGGGCGGCGGGGAGGTCGGCGTCGAGGAAGCCGACCGGATCGAACGTGATCGGATCGGCATCGGAGCGCGTGCGCAGGTCGACGGACATCGGTTCCCCCTTCGGCCAGCGGGTGCGGGCCGTGCCCGTCGAGGATAGGCAACGCCAGGATCGGAGGCCCTCGGCGGGGGTCGGTCGGGATGCGCGGCGTCGGCTTGAATGACCGGGTGACCTGTGCTGATCGACGTCTCCTGCCGTGCCTGCTCGCCGCCTCGCTGCTGGTCGTGACGGTCCTCTCCTCGTGCTCGTCCGAGGCATCTGATCCCTCGGGTCGGTCGGACACCACGGAGGGCGCGGCGGGGTCCAGCTCCTCGGCTCCCGGATCGAAGGGGTCGGGTCCGGTCGAACTGCTCCCACTGTCGACCTCGGAGGACCGGCGCATCGTGGATGCCGACGGCCGCGACGTCTTGTTGCGCGGCGCCAATGTGAACTCCCTGGCCGAGTACTGGCAGGGAGTGCCGTCGATCGAGCCGACCATCCCGATCAGCGACGAGGACTGGGACACCATGGCGGCCCACGGCTTCTCCGTGATCCGCCTCCTGGTCACGTGGTCGCGCGTCGAGCCCACACGCGGTGAGATCGACCAGCGATACCTCGATCAGGTCGATGAGCACGTCCAGGTCGCGGCAGAGCACGGGATCTACTCCGTCATCGACATGCACCAGGACGCGTACACGGCCTTCCTCTCGACGGAGGATCCCACCGACTGCGGCCCGGGGACCCAGCCAGCAAAGGGATGGGACGGAGCGCCCGAGTGGGCGGTGCACAGCGATGGGCTCTCGACGTGCCTGACCGGCTCCGACCGCAACAGCTCACCGGCCGTGAACCGGGCGTGGAACAACTTCTACGACGACACCGATGGCATCCGCACGGCGTTCGCGGCGATGTGGGGCCAGGTGGCCGAGCGATTCGCCGGCCGTCCCGAGGTCGCCGGCTACGACGTGCTCAACGAGCCTGAGACCTCGCTGCCCACCGACGAGCTGGCACCCAAGTACCAGGCGCTGCTCGTCGACGTCATCACCGCCATCCGAGAGGCGGAGGCCGATGCGCCGTTCGGCCACATCATCTTCGTCGAGCCGACGGTGCCCGCAGGTGAGCCGGCGAACGGCCTGGTGATCCCCGATCCGAAGGCCGCCGGAATCGACGTCACCAACATCTCGGGCTCGGTCCACAACTACTCCGAGTCCATCGGCGGGGGCAGCATCGAGGGCCTCAACGACGGGATCGAAGACATCACCGCAGGCATCGGCGTCCCCAACTGGGGAGGCGAGTACGGGTTCTGGGACACCGCCACAGAGACGCTCGAGAAGGCCCGGCGCTACGCCGCGGACGAGGACGACCACCTCTGGGGCGGCGCGTGGTGGCAGTGGCGCCAGTCCTGCGGCGATCCGCACGCCGTGCAGTGGGAGGGGTCCGAGGTGGTGGCGCCGACCGACGTCTCGACGCACCTGAACCTGCTCGGTTGCCCCGGCAACGAGGACCTGGGGCCCAACGCCGCGTTCCTCGACATCTTGGGCCGGGGCTACCCCCGTGCCGCACCGGGTCGGCTGACCGAGGTGCGCAGCGACGTCGACTCGGGGCGGCTCCTGGTGCGGGCGACGGCCACCGAGCCCGGAGGCGAGCTGCTGGTGTGGACGCCGACCGCAGACGATGCCGACCACCGGATCACGGTGGAGGGCCTGACCGATGTCGTGGAGAAGGAGGTCGGAGGCGGACGGCTCGTCACCGCCACCGTCGCCGATAAGGGGGAGTACGTCTTGCGGGTGGGCGACGCCTGAAGCCAGGTCGGACGGCAGCGTCGGACCTGTATCGGCTCGACGCGCTGACCGGTGATCAGAGCGAGGCGACCCGCTCTTCCATGAGCGCGGCCAGCTCCGGCACCAGGTCGTAGTCGCCGGGGACGGACTCGAAGGTGGCTTCGTCCAGGCCCGAGGTGGCGACGACCGAGACGGTGGTGCCGTCGACGCTGAAGATCAAGCCGCGGAACGAGATCGGGATCGTCATGCCCATGATCGAGAAGGTGGCGTCCATGGTCATGGTCAACCCGAAGTCACCGAACTCGTCGGTCTCCTCCGCGGACAGCTCCATCTCGATCTGGCCGCCGTCGCCGTCCTCGGTGGTGATGGTGCCGCAGTCCGACAGGGCCTCGACGACCTTGGCGACCGTCTCCTCGTTGAACTGGTCCGGCGTGGGGTCGAGTGCGACCTCGATGGAGGCCTCGGCCTCGTTTTCGAACTCCCGGCTGACCTCATCGGCGTTGTCGTCGTCGCTGTTGTCGAGCTCGCTCAAGATGTCGGCCCCGGGGCAGGCCTCGAGGATCGCCTGCTCCGTCGGGTCGTCCTCGTCGGCGTCGTCCCCGGCGTCATCCCCGTCGGCGTCGTCCCCGTCGTCGTCGGATTCGTCGGCGTCGTCACCCAGATCCTCGTCGGACATCTCATAGCCGGGGCCGACCTCCTCGGCGGTGGGGAGCAGGTCGGCGAGGGTGGCGGACGTCGGTCGGTCGCTGGGGTCGCCGTCGGCCGGCGTGGCGGGCGTGTCGTCGTCCTCGTCTTCGTTCGATGCCGCCGAGGTGGTGGTCTTGGCATCGGAGCCGGCGCTGTCGTCGCCACCGCTGGTGCCGCAGGCGGCGAGCAGCGAGAGCACGAGTGCGAGCAAGACCAGGATGGGGAAGCGGCGCATCCGGTCATGTTCGCACGCACCGGCAGGTCGCGCCACGGATCGCTCAGGCGCCGAGCGGTCCGGCGACCTCGTCCCAGAAGCGCTTCATGCCGTCGATCTTGCCCTGGAGGTCCTGGTCGAACCCGCCGTGGTACGCCCACGGCATGGTCAGCAGGTCGGTGACCCCGACGTCCTCGGCCCGCCGGAACTGGTCGAGCGTAACGGCGTCGTTGAGCGAGACGATCATCGAGAAGTCACCGCTGCGGCCCAGGTCCTCGCGGTGGCGGTCGATGGTGGCGCGGAAGTCGGCAGCCTGATCGGTGCTGATCAGGTCGGAGATCCACCCGTCGTTGCGAGCGGCGCGGCGCAGGGCGGCGTCGGAGAGGCCGCCCACGAAGATCGGAACGTCGCCGGCAGGAGCAGGGGTCATCTCGAGTCGGGGGAAGTCGTAGAACTCGCCGTGGTGCTCCACCCATTCGCCGGTCCAGAGGGCGCGCAGCACCTCGATCATCTCGTCGGCTCGGGCACCGCGCTTGCGGAACTGGGCGTCGAGCAGGTCGAACTCCTCCTCGCACCAGCCCATGCCGATCCCGAGCGAGACCCGGCCGCCGGTGAAGGCGCTGGCCGTGGCGACCGCCTTGGCCACCGGGAACGGGTTGCGCATCGGGAGCACGTAGATGTTGGTGAAGAACCGCAGCTGCTCGGTCACCGCGCCCAGCGCGCCGATGGCCACCATGGGGTCGACCCAGGGGGTGAACGGCTCCCAGCGCCGGTTCCCGTCCGCGGTGTAGGGGTAGTCGGTGGTGAGCTCCTCGAGGTTGAGGACGTGGTCGGCCAGGGCCATGCCGTGGTATCCGAGCTCGTCCGCCGCCTTGGCGATCGGCACCAGCTCCTCCGGTGGCAGGTACGCCGTGGCGATGCTGACCCTCATGCGTGGGTGCCGCCGTCGATGCGGATGCACTCGCCGGTGATGTGCTTGCCGTCGTCGGACAGCAGCAGGGCCACCACCGAGGCCACGTCCTGCGGATCGCCGAACCCGGTGGGCGACATGATGCGCCGCACGAGCTTCCCCTCCTCCTTGGTGATGTCCTCGGGGAAGGTGACGTTGGAGGTGATGCCGCTGTGCACGCTTCCGGGGGCGACGCAGTTCGCTCGCACCGGCACCTTGCAGTACTCGACGGCCAGGGTCTGGGTGAACGACCAGACGGCGCCCTTCGACGCGGCGTAGGCGCCCATCCACGGGTGCCCGAACGAGCTCGAGGTGGACGCCGCGTTGACGATGGAGCCCTTCGACTCCATCAGGTGGGGCAGTGCTTCGCGGCACATCAGGAAGGTCCCGGTGAGGTTGACCGCCAGGATCTGGTTCCAGCTGTCGAGGCTGAACTCGTGGGTGCGGCCCGAGCGCAGCATCCCGGCGATGTTGGCGATGCCGTCGAGGTGGCCCCACGCCTCGACTGCGGTGGCGACCGTGTTGGCGGCGTCGGCCTCCCGGCTGATGTCGGCGACGTGGGTGATGCACTCGCCGCCGCCTTCGGCCACCTTGTTGGCGGTCTCCAGCGTCTCGGCCAGGCCCTCGTGGTTGATGTCCGAGGCCAGGACCTTGGCGCCCTCGCTGGCAAGGCGCACGGCGGTGGCCTGACCGATGCCCGAAGCGGCTCCGGTGACGATGACGACACGATCTGACAGGCGTTCCAGCGACATGGAGATCCTTTTCGTGGGGGGTCCACGGGGAGCGGAGCCCCCCGATGCGTCAGACTAGAACACGTTCCAGTTTCTGGCGCCCATCACCCCACCCCTCCGAACCCGGCACCGAACACCGACGCTGGTGTCCGTGAACCGTGCCGAGTTCCTGGAGGGCATTTGGAGCGACTCGGCGCCCGCCTGGAGCCGGCACGGATGGGGGACGCAGTTGTCCGAGATCCGTGCCGAGTCCGGGTGGTGGGCTACGGTGGCTCCTGGCCTTCGGGCCGCCGGAAGGGCTGTCATGGGTGAGCCAGCAGGCTCCAGCTCCGCCACCA
>CAZCVS010000212.1:3553-6034 GCA_964501845.1 uncultured Iamiaceae bacterium | reverse complement strand
TCGAAAGTTCGATCGTAAGGCTGGCCTACTATTCGAACTTTCGACGCGAGCGGTTGCGGTGCAACCACGAGCGTCGAAAGTTCGTCGACCAAGCGGTGGGCCGGTCAGTCAGTTGAGGGAGGCTTGGAGGGCGTTGACCAGTTCGACGAACTCGGCTCGTTCGCTTGCCGTCAGGCCCTCGTAGGCCGGGGCCATCGCCCGCTCGGTGGCCGCCTGGGCTTCGGCCCAGGGGCCGCGGACCTCGGCCTTGTCGGGGTGGGGCTCTTCCCAGCCGAAGACCGACAGCATGTAGGGCGTGCGCCGGGCGACGGCGGCGTGGGGCGTGATGCCCTGCACGATGACGGCGGCGCCGTGCAGCGCGCCCCGCAGCTCCCGGAGCGCGTTGACGCGGTGGAGAGCGAGAGCCTTGGGCCGGTCGGCGTCGGGCTCGTCGAGCGACCGCCAGCCGGCGAAGAGAGGTGCGCAGGCAGGCGAGGCGTCGTCGCCGATGCGCCCGGCCAGCTCGGCGAGGCGGGCGGTGTCGATGTCGTCGCCGATGTGCGCCTCGGCCCACCGGTGGCAGACCCCGGCGAACTCCTGGGCGGCCTCTCGCCGGGGCATCACGGAGGCCGTGCGCTCCCACCCGGCGGCGACGAAGTCCGGGTTCCAGAACACGAACGCCGCGGATACCGCGCCTGCGGGCACTTCGCCCAGGGCTCCGCCACGGCCCGAGAGGTAGAAGTCCGCGCCCTCGAAGCCGAGCGTCGCCCCGTACACATACGTGTCCAGGTCGAGCATGAACTTGGTCCCCAGGCCGTTGATGGCGTCGCCGGACGCGGTGGCAGCTTCGAGCGTGTCCATTGGATTCCCCTTGTGTCGCTCCGTCGCGAGCTCCCGGAGCATCGCACAATGGCCCGTTCGGTGCGTTGCATGTGACAACCGACCCAGATCCGGACGTCGTCGTCGGCGTGAGCCGTCTCCCGGTGGAGGTTTGGTGCACGCGACCGCGGTCGGGGCTGGATCGCGCACCGGAATCGTCATGGGGATCGCCCGGTCGCGCCCGCCGCGAATCGGTGCGAACGGTCGAAGCTGGGCAGCGCGGCGGCAGGGGGCGCATAGCCTCGGGGCACGACGAGCGACGGGAGCGGGTGAGGTGGCAGCGCCGGGTGAGGGTCCCATCGTGGTGGTCGGCGGCGGAGCGGCCGCCACGTTCCTGCTGCACCGCATGGCGGCTGACGGTGGCTCGGCCCGCCCGGTGGTGATCGTGGAGCCGGCTGAGCGGCTCGGCCCCGGTGTCGCCTACAGCACGCCCGATCCCGTCCACCTCATGAACGTCTGCCGCATCCGCCTGTCGGTCGACGGCGACGGTGGAGCGGACCTGATCGGCTGGCTGGGCGAGCGTGGTGTGAAGGCCGACGCCGACACCTACCTGCGGCGGGCGATGTACGGCGACTACCTCGCCGACGTCGCTGGCCGGTGTGCGGAGCTGGTCGGCGTCGACCACCGGCGCGCCCGCGTTGCCGGCCTGGCCCGAGGCGACCGCGGCTGGACGGCGTCGCTCGATGACGGTTCGGTGGTCGAGGCCGGCGACGTGGTGCTGGCCACTGGCTTCCCCGGTCGACCGGTTCCCCCGTGCGACGCGCCGCTCGACGACCCGCGGGTCGTGGCCAACCCCTGGACCCCGGGTGTGTTCGACCGCGCTGGCATCGAGCGCGTCGTCATCATCGGGACGGGCCTGACCATGGTCGATGTCGCCCTGTCGCTCGTCGAGCGCCACCCCGATGTCCAGATCATCGCCGCCTCCCGGCGCGGCCTCGTCCCCCGCAGCAGCCGGCCCGGCCTGCCCGCCACTATCGACCCGGAGTTGCTGCCGGTGCCGGGCATCGGCGGTCACGATCTCGTCCACCACGTCATCCGGCTCGGACGCACGCAAGAGGACTGGCAGGCGGTCATCGACAACGTGCGGCCCCGAGCCAACGACATCTGGCGGGAGTTGTCCTACGGCGAGCAGGGCCGCATCCTGCGCCGGTGGTTCCCGTGGTGGAGCGTGCACCGCCACCGCACCGCTCCGGCGGTCGGTACGCGCCTCGCCGCCCTGCTCGACAGCGGCCAGCTGCGCATCGTCCGCAGCCGGGTCGCATCGGCGTCCGGCTCGGGCGTGGGCGACGGTCGCCTCACGGTGCGCTTCGCCGATCAAGCGCTGGCCGACGAGCGTGCCGACCTGCTGGTCAACGCGGCTGGACCCAGCGACGACCTCTCGCTTTCGGGCGACCCTGTCGTCCAGCAGCTCCTGACCGCGGGCGACGTCGTGATCGGCCCGCACCGGCTCGGCCTCGCCGTCGACCGGGCCGGTCGGGCTCAGGGCCGCGGCCTCGGTCCGACGCCGGGCCTGTGGCTGGTGGGCGCGCTGCGCCGCGGCTCGGAGTGGGAGACGACGGCGGTGCCCGAGATCCGCATCCAGGCCGGCGTCATCGCCGAACGCCTCCTCCACGGCGACTCCGC
>CAZCVS010000212.1:0-3453 GCA_964501845.1 uncultured Iamiaceae bacterium | reverse complement strand
GGGAGCTGGAAGCGCTGGAAGAACTGCCAGATGAGCTCGTTGGCGTCGGTCTCCAGGTCGGTGGGGCCCATGATGTCGGCCAGGTTGGCGCTGAACTCGCTGCCGGGCCAGGTGTGGCCGCTGCCTTCGAGGATGAGGAACTCGACCACGGCCTCGGGCGGGCAGTCCCAGGTGCGCTCGATGACGGTGTCGCTCAGATCCTCGTCGACCGGGTCCCCGGTGCAGCCGTTGCCGGTGGCCCACGCTTGGGCCGACGCCGGGTAGCCGGGGCCGTCGAGGTCGGCCTCGGGGAGCGGCGGCTCCTCGGTCTCGGCGGCTGCCCCGCCGTCGCCGGGCAGGACGTTGCCGAGCCGGTCGCCGACGCCGCCGTTGAAGAGGAGGATCGGGTCCGCGGTGCCGTGGAACGCGAGCACGGGGACCGGCCGCGACGGATCGCAGCCCTCCGGTCGGATGAGCCCGGCGACGGGCGCGACGGCCGCGATGCGGTCGGCCATGGTGCAGGCGAGGACCGACGACATGAACGCGCCGTTGGAGAGGCCGGTCGCGTACACCCGGGAGAGGTCGATGCACTGCTCCGCCTCCAGCTGGTCGAGCAGGTCGCGGGTGTACTGGAGGTCGGCGTTGGCCTCGGTGTCGGGGTCCACCGCCCACCGCACGGGTGAGCCGGTGCCGTGCGGGCTGACGACGAGGAAGCCGTGCTCTTGCCCGTAGGCCGGCAGCTCGGTCATGAGCGCGTGGATGTCTGCGCCCTCGGCCAGGCCGTGGAAGTCCACGACCATCGGCAGCGGCTCGTCCTGATCGAGCTCGTCGGGGGTCGTGAGCAGGAACCAGCGGTCGCTGTCGTCGAGGAACTGCTTCTCCTTGGACACCGGCTGCTGGGTGGACCGGCCGCACCCTGCGGAGGGCACGGCCGGTCCGTCGGCCTGCTCGCCGGCAGGTGCGGCCGTGACGATGGTGGTGGTCGTCGACTTCGGTGCGGCGGATCCGCCGGATCCGCCGGCGCCGGTGTCCGAGGTGGCGCTGCCGGAGCAGGCCGTGAGGACCATCGCGGCGGTCAGGGCGAACGCGGTGAGGGCGAGCGGACGTGGGGTGCGGGACATGGGGCCTCCTGGAGTCACCGCACCGATGGCGGGCGCGGCGATGGTACCGGGCGGTCAGGCCTCGGCTTGGGCATCGACGGGCTCGGCGCGGTGCCAGCCCGGCGGCGCGCACTGCTGGGAACGACGCGGTGCCGGGATCGGCTTGGATGGAGAGATGAAGCCGAGCACACGAGGACGGATGGGAGCTGCGCTCGTGGTGGTCGCCGCCGTGCTGCTCGGGGTCATGGCGCCGGCCGGTGAGGCGATGCCGGCCTCCGGTCGGTTCGTGACGGCCCAGTACACCGATGCCCAGCTCACCACCGTGGCCAACCAGCAGTACGGGACCGCCGAGAACTACGCCGGCGCCAACGTCTCGCTGAGGCTCGACCTCTACCTGCCACCGGCCGGCGGGCCGGCCGTTCGGCCCCTCGTCATCTTGGTCCACGGGGGCGGCTTCACCTCGGGCGACAAGTCTCAGATGACATCGACCGCGAAGGGCTACGCCCGCCTCGGGTACGTGGCGGCGTCGATCGGCTACCGCCTGGACCCGGGTGCGAACCCGTCCGCCGACCAGGTCCGCTGGCTCAGCGCCGCCTTCGATGCCGTCGACGACGGCATGGAGGCCGTGCGCTGGCTGCGCTCGAAGGCCGGCACCTACGCCATCGACTCGAGGCGGATCGCGATGGTCGGTTCCTCTGCTGGTGGGGCCATCGCCCTCGGTGTCGGCGCCGCCGACGACCCCACGCCGGGTGGGCCGCTCGCCGCCTGGTCGCCGAAGATCCACGCCGCCGTCTCCACCGGCTCCCACCTCACGCCCGGCATCGACCTGAACCTCATCTCGATCCAGTCCAGCGATGCACCGGCGCTGATGTTCCACTACGGCACCGACACGGTGACGGGGAACACCGCGGCGTACGCCCGCAGGACCTGCACGGCGCTGGTCGACGCGGGCTCCCGCTGCACGTTCGTCGAACAGTCGGGCTCCGGCCACACCGTCGGTCTCGGCGCGTCTGGCGCGCGCTGGACCGGTTCGATCGGCCCGTTCCTCTGGGACGAGCTCGACCTCGTGCACACCGGCACCCCGGCGACCACGACGACCACCGCACCGACCACGACAACTTCGACCACCAGCACATCGGTGCCGACGACCACGGTGCCGACGACGACCACGACGACGGTCCCGTGCTCGCCAGACCTGGTCCCGTTCGCAAGTACTGAGCCGCTGGTCCGCCGCCAGTACGTCGACGTGCTCGGCCGCCCACCCTCGACGTCGGAGCTGGCGGCCGCGACGGCCGACGTCGCCACCTGTAGCCGCTCCGCCGACCAGCTGATCGAGTCCCTCGTCTCGACGAGCCAGACCACGACGCCCGCCCGCCTCGTCCGCCTGTACCACGCCTACTTCAAGCGGGCCCCCGACCCGTCCGGTCTGCACTACTGGACCCGCCAGCTTGCAGCCGGCCGCGGCCTTGTGGTCGTTGCCCAGAACTTCGCGACGTCGAGCGAGTTCCGGAACACGTACGGCTCGCTCGGCAACGGCGCGTTCGTCGACCTCGTCTACACGAACGTCCTCGGCCGCAGGCCCGACGCCGCCGGCCGCTCGTTCTGGGTTCGCCGCCTCGGCGCCAGGACCACGAGCCGCGGCCACCTCATGGCCAGCTTCAGCGAGTCGAGCGAGAACACCAGGACCAAGCGCCCCGTGGTCACGGTGTGGCGAGCGATCCGAGCCATGCGCCAAGCCACCCCGACGACGGCCGAGCTCCGCACCCTGACGGACCCGATCCTCGCCGGCACGTCCGGGCCCCTCGACGCGATCCGAACGATCCGCCACAGCCCCACCTACGCCGCCCGCCTCTGAGGGGCAGGAAGCGGAGGGTGGCGCCCCCGACAGGAATCGAACCTGTGGCCTACCGCTTAGGAGGCGGTCGCTCTATCCAACTGAGCTACGAGGGCGGGGCCGGCGCGATACGTGGGAGAAAACCCCGCCCACGTACACGAACCGGCTGAGCGAACGATCCTACGACGCCGATTCCTGCCGTCCGCGTCCCGAACTGGTCGGTCAAGCGACGTCCTCGTCGGCCGTCGGGGTCAGCTGATGGTGAAGGTCCCGCTGCGGTCGAAGCGGTGGTAGGTGATGCCGCCCGACGTGCTCACGGTGCCGCCGCTGCCGGTCACGCCGCTGCGGGGCGTGGGGTACGAGATGACAACCATCCCGTCGTCGTCGCCGGTGCTGCCGCCGCCGCTGTTGAGGTTGTAGCCGGTGCCGCCGCCGGCTGCGTTGAGGTTGTAGCCGGTGCTGCCGCCGCCGGCTGCGTTGAGGTTGTAGCCGGTGCTGCCGCCGCCGCTGTTGAGGTTGTAGCCGGTGCTGCCGCCGCCG
>CAZCVS010000211.1:0-6037 GCA_964501845.1 uncultured Iamiaceae bacterium | reverse complement strand
ACCAGGATGGGGAAACCGCAGCAATGAACCAGGACCAGCTCGAGCAGGTACGGACCGGGAAGGGCTTCATCGCCGCACTCGACCAGAGCGGTGGCAGTACCCCGAAGGCACTGAAGCTGTACGGCGTCGAGGAGGACCAGTACGACGGCGAGGCCGAGATGTTCGACCGCATCCACCAGATGCGCAGCCGCATCGTCGAGAGCCCGAGCTTCACCGGCGAGCGCGTCGTCGGCGCCATCCTCTTCGAGATGACCATGGACCGCCAGGTCGACGGCCTCGACACCGGTGACTACCTCTGGCAGCGCAAGCAGGTCGTCCCGTTCCTGAAGGTCGACAAGGGCCTCGCTGACGAGGCCGACGGCGCCCAGGTCATGAAGCCGATGCCCGAGCTCGACGAGCTCTTGGCACGCGGCGTGGCCAAGGGCATGTTCGGCACCAAGATGCGCTCGGTCATCAAGCTGGCCAACGAGACGGGCGTCAACGCCGTCGTCGACCAGCAGTTCGAGGTCGGGCGCCAGATCCTGGCGGCCGGGCTGGTTCCGATCATCGAGCCCGAGGTCGACATCACCAGCCCCGAGAAGGCCGAGGCCGAGGTGCTGCTGAAGGCCGCCATCCTGCGCCAGCTCGAGCAGCAGCCCGCTGACCAGCCGGTGATGCTCAAGCTCACCCTCCCGGAGGCCGACGGCTTCTACCAGGAGCTCGTCGACCACCCGAGCGTCCTGCGGGTGGTGGCCCTCTCCGGCGGCTACTCCCGCCAGGAGGCCAACGACCGCCTCGCCCGCAACACCGGCGTGATCGCCAGCTTCTCCCGTGCCCTGACCGAGGGCCTCTCGGCCCAGCAGAGCGACGCCGAGTTCGACGCCACGCTCGACGCCACCATCAAGAGCATCTACGAGGCCTCGATCACCTGATCGGGCACATCGTCTAGACGTCCACGGTGCCCGGCCCCGGTGGCCGGGCACCGGCGCGTCTGGGTCAGCTCCCGATCGGCTCGATCACGGCGGTCTCGGGGTCGATGTCGTCGAACACCGCGGCCAGGCGGTCGGCGGCGCCTGGGTCGTCCTTGAGGTGCTGGTCGTAGAAGGCGAGGGTTGCTGCGGTGACCAGGTCGTCGGGGGAGCGGGCGATCCCGTGGAAGAAGCCGGCATCGTGGTCGCTGCCCCCGAGGGTGACGAACTGCACCGGGGCACCGGCTGCTGCGGCGACCGATGCCGCCTGTCGGTCGCCGGCGATCGGCACGACGCCGTCGCCGGTGCTGTGGAAGAAGAGGCCGGGCAGGTCGGCACCGGACGGGGCCACCGCCTCGCCGTCGCCGAGGTCGAACCACATCCCCGCGAACTCGGTGACGGCGTCGATGCGCTCGTCGGCGCAGCAGGCGTTGTAGGCGGTGGCGATCGCGGTGATGGCGCCGAACGACTGGCCGCCCAGGCCGATGCGCTCGGGGTCGACTGCTCCCGCGAGCGGGTCCGCCGGGTCCGCGGAGCGAGCGAGGATCTGATCGATGACGAAGGAGACGTCGGCGGTCTGCTCGGCGATCCCGCCGTAGTCGGTACCGCCTGGCGCTCCGGTGGTCGAGAGCGGGAAGTTCGGCGCGGCCACCACGTACCCGGCTGACGCCCACACGGCGAGCGTCGCCAGGTAGTCCTCGCCGGCGCGGGTGCTTCCGTGCCCGAACACGATGAGCGGTGCCGGGCCGCCCTGGGGCCGCACGTCACTCGACGTCGACACCGCCGGACCGCTGGCGCCGGTGCCGTCGCCGGCTGCGCGGCCCGCGGGGAAGAGCACCATCGTGGGCAGGGTCCGGCTCGGAAGCTCGGCCTGGTCGCCGTGCGCGGCGGTCGGGCGGGTGTCGTCGACCAGAGTCACGTCGCGCCGCCCGACCCGGAACCTACCGAGCTCGTGGGCCTCCCCGGCGCGCAGGCTCGGGGTCGCAGCGACGCGGGTGGTAGCCGTCGCGCCGCCGGGCTCTGACCCGCCGCTGCACCCGGCGCTGGCCGCGAGCACCAGCGCCAGGAGGGCACCGACGGCACCAGGACGAGCCGATCGCCGGGCGCGTCCGCGCCCCGCTGCGGGTGGTGTGCGGTGCCGGTCGTCCATCGGGCGACCGTACTGGCCGCGCCCCCGCGTGCGACCGGAACCAAGTGGTCCCTCGCGAAGCTGTGGTCACGTGGGTACCCTGCGGAGCGGGGAAGGGGATTCCCCATACCAGGGGACAACACGAGGAGGCAGTGTGGCCGACCTTGCTCAGTCATCGGATCCGGTCGAGATCGACCAGGTCATCATCCGCTTCGCCGGGGACTCCGGCGATGGCATGCAGCTCACCGGGGACCGCTTCACGTCCGCGAGCGCCGTGTTCGGCAACGACCTGTCGACGCTGCCGGAGTTCCCGGCGGAGATCCGGGCTCCTGCGGGAACGCTCGCCGGGGTGTCGGCGTTCCAGGTCCACATCTCCGACCACGACATCACGACTCCCGGCGATGCTCCGGCCATCCTCGTCGCCATGAACCCCGCCGCGCTGCGCTCGGAGCTCCACCACCTCGTCGACGGCGGCACGGTCATCGTCAATACGGACACCTTCGAGGAGCGCAACCTCACCAAGGCCGGCTACCGCTCGGACCCGCTGGCCGACGGCACCCTCGACCGGTACACGGTCTACGAGGTCCCGATGACCTCGCTGACCAAGGACGCCGTCGCGCCACTGGGGGTCAAGCCGCGCGATGCCGAGCGATCCAAGAACTTCTTCGCCCTGGGGCTCATCAGCTGGATGTACACCCGGCCCACCGAGCCCACGCTCACCTGGATCGACGAGAAGTTCGCCAAGCAGCCGCAGGTCGCCGCGGCCAACCGGGCCGCCTTCGCCACCGGGCACGCGTTCGGCGAGACGGCGGAGCTGTTCGAGAACAGCTACTCGGTCCGCCCGGCCCAGCACGAGCCCGGCACGTACACCAACATCACGGGCAACACCGCGCTGGCCTGGGGCCTGGTGGCCGCCGGCCAGCTGGCCGAGCTCCCGGTCTTCCTCGGCGGCTACCCGATCACGCCGGCATCGGACATCCTCCACGAGCTGTCGAAGCACAAGAACTTCGGGATCCGGACGCTGCAGGCCGAAGACGAGATCGCCGGGATCGGCGCCGCGCTGGGTGCCGCGTTCGGCGGGCACCTGGCCATCACCACCACGAGCGGACCGGGCATCGCCCTCAAGTCCGAGACGATGGGCCTGGCCGTCAGCCTCGAGCTGCCGCTGATCATCGTCGACATCCAGCGTGGGGGTCCCTCGACCGGCCTGCCCACCAAGACCGAACAGGCCGACCTCCTCCAGGCGATGTACGGCCGGCACGGGGAGTCGCCCATCCCGATCGTCGCCTCGTACCGCCCGTCGCAGTGCTTCGACGCCGCCATCGAGGCCGCACGGATCGCGCTGAAGTACCGCACGCCGGTCCTGCTGCTGTCCGACGGGTACCTCGCCAACGGCTCGGAGCCCTGGCGCTTGCCCGCCGTCGAGGACCTGCCGGACATCTCGGTCGAGCTCGCGACGGAGCCCAACCACACCGACGCGGACGGCAACCCCGAGTTCTGGCCGTACCTGCGCGACCCGCTCACCATGGCCCGTCCGTGGGCCGTCCCCGGAACCCCCGGGCTCGAGCACCGCATCGGCGGCATCGAGAAGGAGGACGGCACCGGCAACATCTCCTACGACCCGGCCAACCACGAGCACATGGTCCACGTCCGCGCCAACAAGGTGGCCGGCATCGCCAACGACATCCCGGTCCTGGAGGTCCAGGGCGACGTGGACGACGCCGAGCTGCTGGTGATCGGGTGGGGATCCACGTGGGGTGCCATCGACGGCGCCGTCAACCGGTGCCGTCGGCGGGGGAGGAAGGTGGCCCACACCCACCTCGTCCACCTCAACCCGTTCCCGTCCAACCTCGGCGAGATCCTCCGGCGGTACCCGAGGGTGGTCGTGCCGGAGCTCAACCTCGGTCAGCTGTCGCGCCTGCTGCGGGCCGAGTACCTGGTCGATGCGAGATCGGTGACCAAGGTGCAGGGCGTGCCCTTCACCGCCGGCGAGCTCGAGGCGGCCTTCCTCAAGGAGATGGATCAGTGACCGGCATCATCGAGCACGAGACCACGGCCAAGGACTGGAGCAGCGACCAGGAGGTGCGGTGGTGCCCGGGCTGCGGCGACTACTCGATCCTCAAGGCGGTCCAGATGCTGATGCCCGAGCTGGGCGGGCGGCCGGAGAACACCGTCTTCGTGTCCGGCATCGGCTGTGCGGCCCGGTTCCCGTACTACATGGACACCTACGGGATGCACTCGATCCACGGTCGCGCCCCCGCCATCGCCACCGGCCTGGCCATGGCTCGCGACGACCTCGACGTCTGGGTGGTGGGCGGCGACGGCGACATGCTCTCCATCGGTGGCAACCACCTGATCCACGCCCTGCGCCGCAACGTGAACCTCACGATCTTGATGTTCAACAACCAGATCTACGGGCTCACCAAGGGCCAGTACTCGCCTACGAGCGAGGTCGGAAAGGTCACCAAGTCCACGCCGTTCGGCTCGCTCGACCAGCCGTTCAACCCGATCAGCGTGGCGCTGGGGGCCGAGGCCACGTTCGTCGCCCGGACCCACGACCTGGATCGCAAGCACATGCAGGAGATGTTCCGCCGGGCCCGCAACCACCGTGGGGCGGCGTTCGTGGAGATCTTCCAGAACTGCAACGTCTTCAACAACGGCGCATTCGAGACCATCACAGCGAAGTCCGCTCGCGACGACATGTTGATCCCGCTGGTGCACGGCGAGCCGGTGCGCTTCGGCGCCAAGAAGGAGAAGGGCGTCGCCATCGACCACCAGGGGCGGGCGCAGATCGTCCGCGTCGACGACGTCGGCGAGGAGGCCATCTTGGTGCACGACGAGGCCCGGTCCGAGCCCGGGCTGGCGTTCACGCTGTCGCGGCTGTCCGCCGGTCCGCACGAGCCCACGCCCGTCGGCGTCTTCCGGGCCGTCGAGCGGCCCGACTACGGCAGCGAGACCGACCGGCAGCTGGCGGCCGCCCAGGACCGAGCGGGAACCGGCGATCTGCACAGCCTGCTCCACAGCCGCCCCACCTGGGACGTCAGCTGATCGGCTCCTCCGGCACGGCCGGGTCGAAGCCGCGCGCCTCCGCGTTGCGGGCCAGGGCCTCGACCATCCGCGGCACGTGGTCGGAGAATACGCCGTCGAGACCCATGCGCAACAGCGCGTCGAGCGTCCGGTCGAACTGGGCGTCCCATCCGAACGCGCACAGGCCGAAGCGGTGGAACAGGGTGCTGAGACCGCCGCTCCAGTCGCTGTGGTGCAGGTTGATGGCGTCGATCCCCAGCTCCTGGAGCTTGGCGGCCCGCCGTTCGGGCCCTTCCTTGATGCGGGAGAGGCGGGTCGAGTCCACCAGGCGGACGTGCGGCGAGAGCTCCCGGAGCGCCGCCAACCGCTCGTGGCTCTGGTCGCAGAGCCACAGGCGAGATGCCATGGTCGGGTCGATGCCGAGCGAGTCGGCGATGACCGCGGGTCCCGAGTGCGGGTCCTTCAGGTCGAGCGACAGGTCGAAGTCGGTGCCGAGGGTGTCGTAGAGCTCGGTCAGCGTCGGGATGTGGGCGGGTAGGTCGGCGCGGTCGACGGCGGCGATCGGGCGCCGGCGCAGGCGGCCACCCACCACGCCGTCGTGGTCCAGCACCGCAACGCCGTCCGCGGTCAGCCACACGTCGCTCTCGAGGGCGGTCGCGCCGAGCCGCAGGGCCAGGCCGAACGCCTCGAGCGTGTTCTCCGGGGCGTGGGCCCGGGCACCTCGGTGGGCGAAGCCGATCGGACGGCCGAGCCGGGAGGGGATGCGAGGAGCCACGCCGGCCATGGTGGTTCATAGGGCCCACGAGAGCCAGCACCGACCCCTCAACATCACCTCGCGCCAGCCGATTGAGTGGGACTGAGCACGGGAGGCTTGAGGTATATGGCAACGATTCGAGCGAGCTGCAGCGACTGCGGCGATGTGGAGCTGACGAGC
>CAZCVS010000210.1:4117-6054 GCA_964501845.1 uncultured Iamiaceae bacterium | reverse complement strand
GGACGTGGAGGCTCCACGAGGCCTGGCGCTGGGCGGTGTCGCCGGCGAACCAGAAGGCCATGGCGGGGAAGCTGGTCTTGACGGGGTCGCCGACGTCGAGCGCCCACACCGCCTTGTTCGAGAGCAGGTCGGCGCCGTCGAGGTCGGTGGCGAGGTCGGCGAAGCGGTGCTGGATCGCTTGGAACGAGCCGACGGCGGCGTCGAACTGCTTGCGGTCCTTGGCGTACTGGACGCCGATGGCCTGCGCCTCGCGGGCCAGGCCGATGAACCAGCGGGCGGCGAGGGCGCGGTACTCGTCGACGGCCAGGCCGTGGGCGGCGATGGCTTCGGGGCCGGTGGCGAGGACGGCTCGGCTGCCGGTGAGGGGCACGTCGGACAGGGGGGCCGAGCCGAGGTTGGCGGGCGAGGCCAGGTCGCCTGCCGGGACGACCACCAGCTCGTCGCCGTCGAGGGCGACCACCGAGGCGGCGACGGCCGCGCCGGGCACGACGCGGGCGACGCCGCCGACCGCGGGGAGCAGGGCGAGGGCCACGGGGGCGCCGCCCTCCACCAGATCGGTGAGGTGGGTGCCGGCGGCCTCGGGGAAGCGGGCCAGCAGCCGAGCGGCGACCAGGGTCTCGACCACGGGTGCCGAGGCGAGCCGGGCACCGCAGGCTTCTGCCACCACCGCGACGTCGCGCAGCGAGGCACCGGAGCCGCCGAGGTCCTCGGAGACCCCGAGGGTGGGCACCCCCATGTCGGTGAGCCCGGACCAGATCTTCGGGTCCCAGCCGAGTGGTTCGGCCTCCCGGACCGCCTCGAACGACGACGCCTTGTCCAAGAATCCGGCGACCGCATCTCGCAGCGCGTCTTGTTCCTCGGTGATCTGGAGGTGCATCGCCCCAGATTAGAACCTGTTCTCGTTTCCGAACCCACTCGGGAACGCGGGGTACGGTCCAGCGATGAGCGATACGGGATCTGACGACGGCGCACCGAGTACGGAAGCAGCCGAAGCCAAGGCGCTGGTGGCGCAGGTCTTCAGCGACTCGGCGTCCTCGTACGACCAGGTCATCGACTTCTTCGCCCCGTTCGGACGGGCACTCGTCGGTGCAGCGGGACTGGCGCCCGGCGCTCGGGTGCTGGACGTGGCCTCGGGACGGGGTGCGTGCCTGTACCCGGCGCTTGATGCGGTGGGCCCTGAGGGGTTCGTGACCGGGGTCGACATCGCGCCGGGCATGGTGGAGGCGCTCGCTGCCGACCTCGCCGGCCGGGGGATCACCAACGCCGAGGTCCGCGTCGGAGATGCCGAAGCGCTCGACCTCCCCGACGGCTCGGTCGACGCCGTGCTCGGTGGGTTCATGATCTTCTTCTGCCCCGATCCCGACCGGGTGCTGGCCGAGTTCGCCCGAGTGCTCAAGCCGGGAGGCGTCGTCGCCCTCACCATCTTCGACGGTGACACCCCCTCGAAGTTCCTGCGGGACGTGGGCGCCGAGATCTTCGGCGGCCAGGAGGAGCCCCGGGCGTCGCAGGCGTTCGACAAGGCCGACGTGCTCGATCCCGCGCTCGTGGCGGCCGGCTTCGACCAGCCGGTGGGCACCGACGTCCACGAGGAGTTCCGGTTCGAGTCGGCCGACCAGATGGAGCGGTGGCACCGCAGCCACTTCGCCCGCCTCCTGCTCGACGCCCTCGACGAGGACCAACTGGCCATCTATCGCCGACGCATGGACGAGCACCTCGAAGCCCTGCGGGTGGGCGACAGGTTCGTGATGCCCCAGCGGGCCCGAGTCACCGTCGCCCGCAAGCTCTGAACCCCAGACATCGGGTCATCCGGGCACCGTCCGCACAGCACCGAGCGGGTGCACGCATGACCCGATTGCGGGGTCAGGTGCCGCAGAAGGTCTGGTAGCCCTCGCCGAAGGCGGTGGGGGCGGGGAGTGCGTAGCGGTCGAGGCCGGGTC